>CALZCU010000182.1 GCA_945632055.1 uncultured Ruminococcus sp.
CTTTCAAGCAGCTTTTTTATAAGAGCGTGTTCTCTTCCGCCTGAGCCAATCATTAAAATATTCATATCTGCACCCCGTATCAGTGATGGAAAAGTCTGATGCCTGTAAAGGACATTGTCATATTATATTTATTGCAGGTTTCAATTACATTGTCATCACGAATCGAGCCGCCCGGCTGTGCAACAAACTGAACGCCTGAACGCTTTGCTCTTTCGATGTTGTCACCGAACGGGAAGAATGCGTCCGAGCCGAGAGAAACACCGCTGAAGGTAGCAAGCCACTCCTTCTTCTCCTCTCTTGTGAGAGGTTCGGGCTTTGTCTTAAAGAACTGCTGCCATACTCCGTCTGCGAGAACATCCTCGTAATCGTCGGAAATATATACATCAATTGTGTTATCTCTGTCAGGTCGTCTGATGTTGTCAACAAACGGAAGATTCATTACCTTCGGATGCTGTCTTAAGTACCAGATGTCAGCCTTGTTGCCTGCAAGTCTGGTGCAGTGGATTCTTGACTGCTGACCTGCGCCGACGCCGATAGCCTGTCCGCCCTTTGCATAGCAAACGGAGTTCGACTGTGTGTATTTGAGTGTGATGAGAGCGATGAGAAGGTCACGCTTTGCCTCCTCGGTAAGCTCCTTATTGTCGGTTACAATGTTCTGCATAAGCATTGCTTCATCAATTTTAAGCTCGTTTCTGCCCTGTTCAAATGTAATTCCGAAAACATCCTTATGCTCAATCGGAGCAGGAACATAGTCGGGGTCAATTTTTACAACATTGTATGTGCCCTTTCTCTTGGTCTTTAAAACCTCGAGTGCTTCGGGAGTGTAGTCGGGAGCGATAATTCCGTCGGAAACCTCTCTCTGCAAAAGAAGCGCTGTCTGAACATCACAGGTGTCGGAAAGCGCAACCCAGTCGCCGTAGGAGGACATTCTGTCTGCACCTCTTGCCATAGCATAGGCAGAAGCAATCGGAGAAAGCTCCAGATCATCAACAAAATAAATCTTTTTGAGAGTATCGGAAAGCTCTGTTGCAACAGCGGCGCCTGCAGGGCTTACATGCTTAAAGGAAGCAGCCGCAGGAAGTCCTGTTGCAGCCTTAAGCTCTCTTACAAGCTGCCATGAGTTGAAGGCATCAAGGAAGTTGATGTAGCCGGGCTTGCCGTTAAGAACCTCAACAGGAAGCTCCTTGCCGTCCTGCATAAAAATTCTTGACGGTTTCTGATTGGGGTTACAGCCGTATTTTAAGGCGAGTTCGTTCATTTTTATCGTCCTTTCAGAAAATTATTTATTCTTATTGATTATTCTTGACTCTGAGGTGTTTGTTGCGATGTCAATGTAGCGCACAAAAAGCGAAACCTTGTTATCCTCGTTGAGAGCGTTCCAGACTTTCTCTGCAAAGGTATCGATATCATCGTTTCCGATTTCAACAAGAGTAGGCTCGCCCTCGAAGCTTGGAAGGGGATTTCCGTCGCTCATATATGTGTGGATAAATCTGCCGAGTCCTGCAAGGGGCTTGTCGTATGTAAAGGTGTATCTCTCACAGCAGTCGGGATTGCCGTCTGCACTCTTGAGGATTGACATTGCATAGTTCATCTTGCCCTCACTGCACTTTACAATGCCCGAAATTCTGGGTGTATAGTTCGGACCGTCAGGCTCAAATTCACGTGTGCGCAGTGACTGCTCAAAAGTCATCTGCTGATTCATCAGGTCATAGATTGTGTCGGTCTGATCGCCGTTTGTAACGATTGTCTTGTTTCCGAGCACTCTTACGGGTGAATAGATGATAAGCGAGGGATCAACAAGCTTTGACGGGTCAAAAGCCTGCGTTTTAATTCCGTCCTCGGTTTCAACAAAAACTCTGTTTCTGCTGTTTTCGCTTCTGCCCATAATAAAGTAGGCAATTACAGCCTTTGCGCCGTCTGCGCTTCTGCCTATTACAATGCCTCTGCCGGGATATGTTGTTGAAGCAATGTCGTTAAAAAGAGATACCGCTTTCATAATTTACCTCCGATTAGTCAAGAATTTCAGTTTTGTTGTCTTTTACAATAATTTTATCTTCACAGAAAAGCGAAACAGCCCTGGGAAGAATTTTCCACTCAGCCTGCTCCATTACCCTTTTCTGTAGAATTTCGGGTGTGTCGCCGTTCTGAATTTCAACAGCCTTCTGAATGATTATAGGACCGCCGTCGCAGACCTCATTCACAAAATGAGCTGTTGCACCCGTTACCTTTACGCCCTTTTCAAGTGCGGCTTCGTGCACCTTAAGACCGTAATAGCCTGCGCCGCAGAAGGACGGAATAAGGGACGGATGGATATTGATTATTTTGTTTTCAAAGGTTGAAATAACCCTGCTTCCGAGAATTGTCATAAAGCCTGCGAGCACAACAACATCAGCCTTTTTGCTCAGCAGAAGCTCAGTCAGCGCATTGTCATACTCATCAAGCTCAGCATAATCCTTTCGTCTGATTACCTCGGTAGGAATACTGCTTTTTTCAGCTCGGGTGAGCGCATAGGCATTGGGATTTGAGGAAATAACACAGACAATTCTGCCGTTTTTTATCTCTCCCCTGCTCTGTGCGTCAATTAGCGCCTGCAAATTAGTGCCGCCGCCCGATACAAGTACTACGATATTTTTCATTATTCAAACACAACTCCGTCATTGCCCTCGATAACCTCGCCGAGGATTACTGCGTCTTCACCGTTAGCCTTGAGCACCTCAAGAGCCTTGTCGGCGTCCTCCTTTGCAACGGCTGTAATCATTCCGACACCCATATTAAAGGTGTTGAACATATCGTGCTCGGAAATGTTGCCTACTCTCTGCATAAGCTTGAAAACAGGAAGAACGGGAATACTGTCCTTTTTGATTTTTGCAGTCAAACCGTCCTTGAGCATACGGGGAATATTCTCGTAGAAGCCGCCGCCTGTAATGTGGGAAATCGCCTTTACCTTTACCTCGTCAATAAGTGCAAGCACAGGCTTAACATAGATTTTTGTAGGTGTCAGGAGAGCTTCACCGAGCGTCTTGTCAAGCTCGGGATACTCTGCGTTGATTGTATCTTCGTTAATATCAAATATTTTTCTTACAAGTGAGAAGCCGTTTGAATGAACGCCTGAGGAACGAAGTCCGATAAGCACATCACCGGGGTTAAGGTCTGAGCCGTCAATAATCTTTTTCTTGTCAACAATACCTACGCTGAAGCCTGCAACATCGTATTCGTCAATCGGCATAAGACCGGGATGCTCGGCAGTTTCTCCGCCGATAAGCGCACAGCCTGACTGCACACAGCCCTCTGCAACGCCCGATACTATTTCTGCAACCTTTTCAGGGAAATTCTTTCCTATTGCAATATAATCAAGGAAGAACAATGGCTTTGCGCCGCAGCAGATAATATCGTTTACGCACATTGCAACAGCGTCAATTCCGATTGTGTCGTGCTTATCAAGAAGAAATGCGAGCTTGATTTTAGTGCCGACACCGTCCGTTCCGCTTACGAGAACAGGCTCCTCC
>CALZCU010000183.1 GCA_945632055.1 uncultured Ruminococcus sp.
ATTCACTTGGATTAAGTACGGCAAGCCTGATGTTTCAATGTGTCTGAACGCTTCCCTTGCAGGTCTTGTAGCAATTACTGCTCCCTGCGACGTTACAGACGCTTTGGGAGCTTCGATAATCGGTGCTGTTGCCGGACTTCTCGTAGTATTCGGCGTATGGCTTCTCGATTACAAGCTCCACATCGACGACCCCGTCGGAGCCGTAGCTGTTCACTGCATGAACGGTATCTGGGGTACTCTGGCAGTAGGTCTTTTTGCTACCGACACAGCTCCGGGATATGCAATCGCCAACGCTTCCGGTGAAACAATCAAGGGTCTTTTCTACGGCGGCGGCTTTGAGCTTTTAGGTTTACAGTTATTAGGCTTCGGTGCTGTTGCTCTCTGGACTGCTGTTACTATCACGGCTACATTCTTACTTATTAAGAAGATTTGCGGTCTCCGCGTCAGCCGTGAAGAAGAAATTGAAGGACTTGATTCTACCGAGCACGGTCTTCCCAGCGCATACGCAGGCTTTGCAATGCTTCCCGAGTACATTGACGAGGGTGATGCCGTTGTTGCCGTTACAGGCGATGTACCCGTTGCAGAGGCAGTCGAGGTTAAGGAAATGCCCAAGGTTGCCGCAGATATTAAGCCGGCAAGCGGCGAAAAAATCACCAAGGTTGAGATTGTCTGCAAGGAAGCTCGTCTCGAGTCTCTTAAGAACGCAATGGTCGGCATCGGCATTACAGGTATGACAGTATCCCATGTTCTGGGCTGCGGTGTTCAGAAGGGCAAGCCCGAGTATTACCGCGGAGTCGCTGTTGAAACCTCACTCTTACCCAAGATTCAGGTTGACATAGTTGTCTGCAAGGTTCCCGTAGCTTTGGTTGTTGAAACCGCTAAGAAGATACTTTACACCGGACATATCGGTGACGGTAAAATCTTTGTTTACGATGTTGAGAATGTCGTAAAGGTACGTACCGGTGAAGAAGGCTACGATGCGCTTCAGGATGAAGAATAGGAGTTAACAAAACGCTATCCTATGGGATTAATTAAACAGAAGCCGTGAAAAACGGCTTCTGTTTAGCTGTATACGGAAGGAGAAAATCTATGTGTTCAATAATGGGATATTGCGGCGACACCGCCGCAAAAGAATGCTTTGAACAGGGATTTAGCAGGACCGTTTCACGAGGCCCTGATGATACAAGATTAATTGATACCGGCAAGGGCTTGCTCGGCTTTCACCGATTGGCAATTATGGGCCTTACGCCTCAGGGGATGCAGCCCTTTTGTCTCGGAAACAGCTACTGTGTCTGTAACGGTGAAATATACGGTTTTGACAAACTAAAAAAGGCTCTTGAGGGAAAATATACCTTTGTAAGCGATTCGGACTGTGAGATTTTGCTGCCCCTTTATAAAGAGTATGGGGTAAATATGTTCTCAATGCTTGACGCAGAGTTTGCACTTATTATTTACGACGGCGAAAAAGAAAAGTATATTGCTGCCCGTGACCCTATCGGTATTCGTCCTCTTTATTACGGATATGACAGCGCAGGTACCGTTCTTTTTGCAAGCGAAGCTAAAAACCTTGTGGGCTTGACAGATAAAATTATGCCGTTTCCTCCCGGACATTATTATGATGACGGTGAGTTTGTCTGTTACTGCGATATCGCCAAAGTTTCAAGTGTCTCAGACGATACGCTTGAAACCGTTTGCAAAAACATTCGCGAAAAATTGACTGCCGGCGTTGAAAAAAGACTGGTTGCCGACGCGAAGGTTGGATTTTTGCTTTCGGGAGGACTTGATTCTTCCTTGGTGTGCGCTATTGCCGCAAAGAAGAGCGAAGCTCCTATCAAGACCTTTGCCATCGGTATGTGCGAGGATGCTATCGACCTTAAATATGCCCGTCAGGTTGCTGACTACATAGGCAGTGAGCATACGGAAATCTATATGACGCCTGACGATGTTATCTCCTCGCTGGAAACGGTAATTTATACCCTCGGCACCTTTGATATTACCACGGTCAGAGCAAGCATGGGCATGTATCTTTTGTGTAAGGCGATTCATGAGCAGACAGATCTGCGCGTGCTTTTAACAGGCGAGATTTCCGATGAACTGTTCGGCTACAAATATACTGATTTTGCACCCTCTGCCGAAGCTTTCCAAAAGGAATCGGAAAAGCGAATCAGAGAATTGCACATGTATGATGTGCTTCGTGCAGACCGCTGTATTTCCGTAAATTCATTGGAAGCAAGAGTGCCTTTTGGTGATATTGATTTTGTCAAATATGTAATGGCGGTAAATCCCGAGCTTAAAGTGAATACCTACGGCAAGGGAAAATACCTCCTCAGACACGCTTTTGAGGGTCAGCAATTACTTCCCGATGAAATTCTGTGGCGTGAGAAGGCGGCGTTCTCGGATGCAGTCGGTCACTCTATGGTGGATTATCTGAAAGAATATGCCGAAAAGCTCTATTCTGACAGTGAATTTGAAACCTTATGTAAGAAATACACCCACGCAACACCGTTTACGAAGGAGTCCCTGCTTTACCGCGAAATCTTTGAGAAGTATTACGAGGGACAGTCTCAGATGATAGTTGATTTTTGGATGCCCAATAAGGAGTGGGAGGGCTGTAACGTAAACGACCCCTCTGCACGAATTCTCTCAAACTACGGCGACAGCGGAAAATAAAAAAATAAGTAACAACACATCGCATTTTGCAGATGCGATGTGTTTTCTGCTGCAAAAAAATAAAAACCTTTAGATTAGCAGTTGACAAAAGGCTCGAAAAAGAGTATAATAGCCGGGTAAAAGGCAAAGGCGTCTTTGAGTTATATACTCGAAGTGTCTCTGCTTTCTTTTTTTGTAATTTATTTACAAATTTATAGGTTTTGTGGCAATGGGGTCTTGCAAATTACCAAGACTTCAGTGCCCTTTTTTGTTTGTTAATTTACTTTGGAGGTTTAACTATGGAAAAAAGAAATCAGCTCTACGAAGGAAAAGCAAAGAAGGTTTTTGAAACCGACAACCCGGAAATGCTTATTGTTTCCTACAAGGATGATGCAACTGCTTTTAACGGACTGAAAAAAGGAACGATTGCCGGCAAGGGAGTTATCAATAACAGAATGAGCAATCTGCTTATGCAGAGACTTGAAAAAAGCGGCGTGCCCACTCATTTTGTAGAGGAGCTTTCCGACCGCGAAACCCTTGTTAAAAGAGTTGAGATTTTGCCCCTGGAGGTTATTGTACGCAATATCGCCGCCGGGTCTTTTTCGAAGAACTACGGTGTTCCCGAGGGCAAGGTTTTCAGAACTCCTACCCTTGAATTTTCCTACAAAAACGATGAGCTCGGCGACCCGCTTTGCAACGGATATCACGCAGTAGCCCTGGGTCTTTGCAGCGAGGAAGAGCTTGAAACCGTAAAAGACTATGCATTCAAGGTCAACGATTTTCTTAAAGCGTTCTGGAGCGAGTGCGGCGTAACCTTGGTTGATTTCAAGATTGAGTTCGGCAGACTCTC
>CALZCU010000184.1 GCA_945632055.1 uncultured Ruminococcus sp.
CGTTTTTATCCTAACGCACTGCTTATACCTGCAACATGCTTCTGAATTTCTGTTGCGTCCTTGATATTGATATAGCCGTCATTATTAACATCTGCAACCTGTATCTGCTGACTTGTCAAACTTGCAATCGATGCAACATACTTCTGGACAAGTGTTGCGTCCTTGATATCGATATCGCCGTCGCCTGTTACATCGCCCAATTTAGCAGGAGGGTTTGTAGGCTGAGTTGCCGGCGGAGGGGTTGTAGGCTGAGTTTCAGGAGGAGTGGTTGTCGGAGGGATATAGCTTGTGATATCGCCGTTTGACATATTATATGAATATGTTTCTGACTTCAGACCCTTTCTCTCAACATCAACCTCGATTACAGATGAAGCTGTGAGCTCAGTTGCCTCAACAGTAAATTCGCCTGTGATTTCATCTGAATGTGTTTTGTAGGACTTGCCGTTCACTGTTACCGTGATGTCTGCGTCCTGAACTGCAACACCAACTATTGTAGTTTTGCCCTTAACAGCATATGAAAGACCTGCATTTGCAAGCACGAGTGCTGATTTTGCATTTATAAGCGACTCAAGTGTGCTTTCAACAAGCGCTTCGTCTGCAACGCCCTCGCCCTGTGCGATGAGCGCATTGGCTGTTGTCATAACAGCAGAAACATTGTTCCAGCTTGAGGCAGTATAGTCGCTTGATGTCATTGCAAGAACTTCTCTTGCCTCTTTCTTGAGCGTCTGGAATTTTGAAAGAACAATCTCAGGCTTAGTGAGTTTAAAGGTTGTGCAGTCCTCGTTTGTTATTTCTATGCAGGAACCGTCGATAATGCCTGTAATATCTTGTGTCCTTTTGCTGTCGTTGCCCGTACCTACGATTGCGCTAACCTTATCGTAGCCGCTTACTGTGAATATATAGTTGCCGTCAGCGTCCTTTTCCGTGAGTTTCATGCCCGGCCATCCGCCTGCCGGTTCGTTCTTGTCGGCAGTCCAGACATAGAGATGATAGCTTGCCGAAGGGCTGTACGGCTTAATTGTGAATGTAACTGACTTTTCAGACGGCTCGTCACCGCTTCCGCCCATAACCTTTGCCGCAGCGTAATTGCCTGACGGAATTTCAAGATATGTATCTCCGTTGAGATTTTTGAAGTCGCGGCTTTTCTGTGCGTCGCTGCCGTTATTGAGAACAACATTGTAGGTATCTGTTGTGTTAAGCTCCATAACATAGTAGCCGTCGCTGTTCTTTTCTGTCATCTGTGTTCCCGGCCAAGCACCGCATTGCGCTGTGTTTTCACCTGTCCAGACATAAATATAAGGTGCGCTGTCGCTCTTTACATAGATCTTTCCTTGCTGAGGAGGAACTGTAGAATCAGGATCGCCTGGTGTCGGCTCTTGTTCGCTCTCAAACATCTTATAGAAGGATGCAACCGCTCTTGATGAACCCTTTTCGTTTGTTGCCTCGAGTGTGATTTTGATTGTGTCGCCCTCGTAAGCAGTTTTACCGATTTCAAAGGTTGAGCCGTTTGTAACAACGAACTTATTGCCGCCGTCGATTGAGCAGGTTGCGCTGTCACATTCCTCAAGTGATACCGTAACAGTCTGTGTACCCTTGAACTTTGCCGCGCCTTTTACGCTCATAATAGGTTTGCCGTCCGGCATCTGAATGAGAATTGTTCCGTTTTCACCGCTGTTAAATGTTACCTTGCCGTCTGTAACTGTTGCAGATGACTGGTCATAGGCGTTCATAAGCCGCTGACCGTCGTTCCATAATGTAGAAACATCAAGAGTTATATCTGCATTTGAAGAAGCACCGATTACGGCTGCTACCTTGTCAGAAACACCGTTCTTGTCATATGTTCTTGCAAATGCAACGCCGTTTGTTGCAGAAAGCATTGTGTTGCTGCCTCCACCGACTGCAACATGGTCGTTACGGAACTGACCAACCTTCTGCCAGTGAGCGAGAACAGTTTGGTCAAGGCTGTCCCAGTTCATATCACTGCGCAGTGAGTGACCGGAACCACCGGCGCCGTCAAAGGCTAAGCCATCAAACATCGGACGGTTTGATTCGTCACCGTAGTAAATCTGAACGCCGCCCGGAGCCAGGAGAAATGCCGAGCCGTTGTAAATCATTGCGCTTGTATCACCACGGGTTAAAAGCGCATCGTGTGATGAAATGAACGAAAGCGCATTGAAATCTTCCTTTGTGTTGATTTCATCAGCATAGCGCTGATACAAACCGGCAACCCTTGAACTTGCAAACACGCCTGCGCCCCAGGTCTCGAAGTTAATCATGGAGTCAAAGCCGCCCTGTGTATAGTATTCATCATAGCCAACGCCTTTGTCCCAAGCCTCGCCTGTCATCCAGAAGTCCTGCTGCCAGTCTGCACCCGGCTTGTCAGGGTTGTTCTGACGCCATTCTGCAAGTGCATCTACGCAGGCAGTTTTGAGCTGTTTCCACGAGCTCTTCTCAACATGCTTTGCTGTGTCACAGCGGAAGCCGTCGACACCGTATTTTCTTACCCATTCGGCAAGCCAGCTTGTAAGATAGCCTGTTACGGTATTTGAACTGCCGTACTTTGCGATTTTTTCGTCGTATGTGCCCTCTTTTGTCCACTTTGTCTTTAAGATCTCAGGAATTGAAACAGGCGTTGTCTGCTCTGTTTTGAAGTCAGGCAGGCCGGCGAGGCTCATTGTAAAGTCACTGCCGCCGCCTTCGGTGTATCCCGGAAGACCGCTTCTTACCCAGTCGGGGCCCCACCATTTGCCCCAGTCTTCTGCTGATGTTTTGTAATCAATATGGTTGTTGAAATCACTGACATTTTCAATGACATACTTATAATCAGTTGCACCCTCTAAAAGTGTACCGAAACCATACTCCTCCATATCAGCTACTGTATTGTAGCCGCAGTGGTTCATAACTATGTCCATGATAACTCTGAGGCCGTGCTCGTGAGCAGTGTCAACCAAAGTTTCAAACTCCTCGGGTGTACCGAAGTTTGCGTCTGTTTCGGTATAGTCAAGCACATAATAGCCGTGATATGAATAGTGCGCAAAGTGGCCTGCGCCTGAGTCGCAGTATCCGTGAGTCTGCTCATACGGAGCGGAAATCCACAGTGCATTTACGCCTAGGTCGTTGAAATAGCCCTCCTCAATAGCCTGTGTGATACCTGCAAAATCACCGCCGTGGAATGTGCCCGGAGCAGTGTCCCAGCCGGAAATCGGCTTACCGTCTTTGTCGAGTGTTCTGCCGTATGAGTGGTCGTTTGATGTGTTGCCGTTTCTGAAACGGTCAGTAAGCATAAAGTAAACTGTTGCATTGTCCCAAGTAAAACCGTCTTTTTCAACAACAGAGCCTGCTATTGCGGAAACAGATGCACCGTCTTTGACAGTCGCAGCCGATGTACTGCCAAACGCAAAGGACATACAGCAAATTACCATACTAAGCGCAACAAGCACGCTTATAAGCTTTACTGTTCTTTTGGTTTTCATTTGTTTTACTCCTTTCAAAA
>CALZCU010000185.1 GCA_945632055.1 uncultured Ruminococcus sp.
ACGCCTGCGCAAGCGATGAGTGCTGCACCGCCGATTGTGAACATCATTGTGCCCATACCACCTGTCTGGGGAACGATGAGGAGTGCATCGGGTACTACTGCTGTGCCGTTTTCAACAGTAAGGTCAGATGATGTAACAACACCAGTATCGCTGATGCTGATTGCAAATACCTTTGAGTTGATGTTATAGCCTTCGGGAGCCTTTTCTTCTCTGAGGTAGTATCTGCCTGCCTTAAGACCTGTGAATTTTGCCTTGCCGTTGTCATCTGTTGTAACCTTTGCTCCGTTTGTTGCTACTGTTTTACATTCTGAGTCAGTGTAGAGAACAAAATCTGCACCGGAAAGCTTTTTGCTGTCGTCAGCTGCGTCAACCTTTTCAACATTAAGCTCGAAGCTGTAAACATATACTGTTGGTGTGTTAGTTTCGCAGTCAACATCATAGCTGTTTCTGTAAGCAACCTTAACTGTGTTGGTGTTGCCCTCTGTGCCGATATTTGCATCTTTATTAAGTCTTGCTGTGTAAACAACCTCTACCTTGTCATATGAATAGAAATCATTGTTGCCGAGCAGGTCTTTATCTACTACTGCATTGAATGTGCCTGCTGTTGCTGTAAGAGAAACACTGCTTGTGATGTCCTTGGGAGTGCCTGTTTCAGCACCGTTAGCGTCAACATTGTAAAGTCTTGCAGATTCAATTTTTGCTGAATCAAGACCTGCGCTCATTGTATCAACAAAGTTGTAGGACTTTACCTTCTGTGAAGCAGAACCTGCAACATCACCTGTGAGTACGAATGTAACATTGTTTGTTTCACCGCTCTGAGTGAAGGCAGAAATTGAATCAACAAGGCTGTTGCCGTCCTTGATTTTCTTTACAGATTTGGGAGTGCCGTCATTAACCTTACCTGCTGCATTAATTGTGTATGTATTTTTCCAAGCATTGTCTTCGTAGTAGGGAAGTGAAAGTACGCTGTTTGTTACAGCCTTAACGCCTGCGGGAACAGCTGTAGCCTTTAAGTAATAAACACCGTCACCTACAGTTTCAGTCTGTGTTAATGTTGTTGCGTCAGCGGCAAAAGCAAAGGTTTTAACTGCTGTAAGTTTGCTTGTGTCAAGCTTGTTGCACTCTGTAAGAAGGTCTGCTGAGCTGATACCGGCTGTGCTGCCCTTGAGGATATTTCCAATCTCAGTTGAAGCTGCGTGGTCGTAATCATATGCACCTGTCTGACTGTTAAGGTCTGCAACCTTGTATAGTGTGAAGGTGTAGCCTGCCTTGCCGTTTACGGTAAGTGTGTTGCTGCCTGCCGCACTTACTGTAAAGGGAATCATCATTGCGAGAATCATTACTGCAAGAATTGCGGAAATAATTTTCTTTGTTGCTTTCATTTTTCTTTCTCCTTTATAATATATAGTTTATGTTTTCGGGAAGTGCAGATTAGCCTGCATCTCCCTGTCCTAACCTGAAGGTTACTTTGAGTATCTTCCTTTGCGCTTTTTGCGCTGTGAACGGTCATAAAGTCCGCAGACTGTTGTTGCAACAGCTCCTGCGCCAATCAGAGCAAGTCCGAATACAAGATAATTGCTCACTCCCGAGCCGCTTGCTTCGGGCGACAGGACTTGATAGTTGTCTACAGTAGCCCTGATGTGATAAACAATCTGGTTATCCGTATCGGGGAGATAGCTGTATCTTTTTCCGTTGGAAACAAAGTCATAGTCGTCGCTTGACTGATCCTCGTTTTCCTTGGAATACGGAATTGTGAAATAGTGCTTTGTGCTGTCAATGTTAAAGCCGTCCTTTGGTTCGGACTCGATAAAGCAGTACCACTGATATTCCGAGGTATCATTGCTGTCCTGATTTACAAACATCTTGAGGTCTGTAAAGCTTACAATGCCGTTTTCGTCAACTTCCTTTTCCCCAATGAGGTTATCTTCAATCAGCTCTCCGCCGTTTGAAGCTGTCTTGTAGAGCTTGAACTTAGCTCCGCCGTCTAAAAGACTTCCGTCAGAGGACTTCTTTGTGATTGTCAGAGCACCTCTGTGGTAGTTGTTGAACACAACGCTCTCGGGCTGAATTTCATTTGCTTCGCTGATTGCGTCAGCTGCATTTTTGTAATATTTTGCAGAAGCCGAAATCGGAGCAGATGTGCGGTTAACCGTTACAACGGCATAATACACTGTGCTGTCATAGAAGTATGTAGTGTCGGTGACATTATTGTTCTCCGCTATTTTGTAGTAGAACTTTTCAACCGAGGTGTTACCTTCCTCATACTGATAGGTGAGAGCGTTGAACTCAACTTTTTTACCGTCATTGGGAGCAGTGAGCGGATCGCCCTGCACTTCGGTAAATTGACCGTCCTTGAGAACAAGCTCTTTCAGTGTAAACTCAAAGTTATTTACATCGGGAGTTTTTCCGTCAAGGAGCTTTACTGCTCTAAGCACTACGGAAGCGTCAGCCTTGTTGATTTTATTGTTGACAAAGGTCATACTGTTTGAGGCTGTTGCACCGATTGAGCCTGTGAAGGTTCTGTTTGCAGGCTGTGTTGTGTAGTCTGCGTCAGGCGTCTCTGTCACACGGTAGTTTGTGCCGATTGGAATATTTTTGAATACTGCCGTCTGACCGCCCCTGAGCGTAAAGCTTCCGTTCGATGCAGTGTACTGCGTTCCGTCAATTTCATAATCTAAATTGTAGGTCTGATAGTTCTGACTTCCGTCAAAGGCGAGAGCAACTGTAAAGCTGAAATCCTTGTCGCTTGTTTTATCACCGTTCTCATTGTAGGCAGTCTTTGCCACGCTCATATCGCTGACCTTAGGAGTGTTGACAAAGTCAACTCTGTAGTTAGTTGCCTGCTTGTCGTTCTCCTCGTTTCTAAAGAGGAAGTTTGCGCTTGTGCCGACAGCCTTGTTTATCTTTACAATATTATTCTGAACATCGGTTACTGTGTATTCGGTGGTGTAATCAAGAACAGCCCTTGATTTATCCTCCGAAACCGTCAGATATTTTCCCGTATCGGTGATGTTGGTAAACGAAGCCGTTTCGGAATCTTTCAGCTCATATGAGCCATCTGCTCCCGATACCTTTGTCGACACACCGCTTGCGGTTTTGTGCGAATACTGCTTTGAAGCGAGAGCACTGCCTACAGAATCGCCTGCACCGTTGTCGACATTGGTGAATTTGAAGCTGTCTGCATTTGCAACGGCAGTTCTGATTCCCTCGTTGACATTGGCGGTGTTTACTGTTTTAGCCGTTGTCAGATAGTTGTCGATAGGCTCGAATGAAAATTCAACCTGAAGGTTCGACTCAATGAGTCCTCGCTCCATATAGAACATTTTAAGAGTGTGGATTGTGTTTTCATCACTGCCCTGCATTACATCTGAAAGCGAGTACACCTGTGAAGCAGAGGTAACTGACTTTTGATTCAGTCCTGTGCTGTATTTCGTTTCATTATCCCTGAAGTTGAGCGTGCAGGAAGCGTCCTTGTGGTCGCCGCCGAGGTC
>CALZCU010000186.1 GCA_945632055.1 uncultured Ruminococcus sp.
AGGGAAGAACATATTTCTTCCGTCAACGCTTGAAGCCTCGGCAAGAATCATATTGTCAAGCCTTATGTGATTTTTCAATTCCTCACCGTCATTAACACGAAGACCCGAAGCCGCCTCCATCATAAAAGCGTCAGAATCAACGCTTGCGGTATCGCTTACGGTAAACCACGAAATGGTTGCAGTAATAATCAAAAGAAATACAAGAAAAAGCGAAACATATGAAGTTGTCAGCCTTTTACTGCAAAGGCGCCTGTCGCAAAACATATTCTGCGCCTTTGATACAGCCGTTTTTAGCTTCATACAATCTCTCTCCTTTCCTTGCAGATATTATATATATTTTAGCACTTTTTTACTTAATAGTCAATTTTAAATCAATATTAAATTTACCCTTTACGAGTGCAAGACGAGCTTCGCTGTCTTCGCCCTCAATCCACATATTGCACACAACCTTTGCAACATTATACACCTTGCCGTCAAACGACTGCGACTTTGAAAGCGTAGCAATCTGTGTTTTGGTATTGAGAACATACTTGCCGTTTACTTCCTCTGATGTTGTAACATCGCTTTCGGGCATCGTCAGCTTTCGTTTTAAGTTGTTTGTTCTGTCGTAGTCCCAATATGTATGCTGATAGGTTATACCGTCAAATTGAGTTTTTGATACATTTTCCGTAAGAACTGCGCCGCCCTCGGTTGTTAAATACAAGTCCGGTCTGGGAATCCAGAGGATTTTTCTTTCTGCAGATGTCACGCCTTCATTAACAACATTCTCAAATATTGAAAATCTTGCGGCACCGACAATTGCGTCTCTTGAAAAATTATTATCGGTGCTGATGTTTCCTGCGTCCGCACCTGTCAGCTTCGACGAAACAGTGGTGAAGCTTGAACCTTTGTCAAGATAAACTATGGGCGTACCCTTTGAACGCAGATACAAATCAAAGCTGAGGTATCGCTCGTTCGGTTCTGCAGTTTCCCAATCCACTTCGGTATCGGGCTGGGCAACGCCGTCCACCTGCTTAAGCATCGGCTTTACAAAGTCCACTCCGTCGCTTGTGATTTCAGAGAGAGCAAGGTTTTTCATAAAGCTCTGACCGGAAAGAGTGATACTTCCTGTATGATAATCTGAGTCTTTCGGTTCCTTTGCACCGTGTCCGACGATGGCAATCTCGACGCTGTCGGGAGCATTGCACTCAACGCTTATGCCGTCTGCCGTAGCGGTTGTGGTGCTTGTAAACCACGCCCAGATTGAAAGCACTGCAACAATAACAAGGACAAGCAGAATTATTAAATTTTTAGTAATCATTCTGCCCATCCGTCTGTTGGGCGCAGTCGAACTTTTCATAGGCTTACCTCTCTGAACAATATCAGCTGTTATTCAATATCGTTGAGTTCTTCTTCCGTAAACATATTTTTTCTTGCTTTTTGCTTTGCAAGTCTGACTTCTTCTTTTGCCTTTTGCTTTGTGAGCCTCATTTCTTCCTTCAGCTTGCGCTTAAGTTCGGCAATTTCTCTTGAATGCTGAGCCTTAACATCCTTAAGCATTGCGTTATATTGCTTTTCAGCTGCCTTTTGTGCCGCCTCAACTCGCTTGTCAACCGACTTCTGCACCTTGCGGATTTCGGAAGCGTGTTTTGCGCTGACTGCAGCCGCCGCATTGTCGTTGGCTGTCTTAATATGCTCAATCTGACTTTCGTGCTCAGCCTGCTTTTCTGCAAGCTCCTTGATGCGCTTCTGCTCAGCCGCATTTGCCTTGTCGGCAAAATCTGCATTGAGCTTTGCAACATACTGTGTGTGTGCTGCCTCGGAGTCGTCAATCTTTCTTTGCAGAGCCTTTTTCTCTGACTTGAACTTCTCCTCAGCCGCCTGAGTTTTCGCCGCAAAGTCAGCGTTCATCTGCTCAACCTTTGTCTTGTGAGCAGTACGCTCATTCTGCAATGTATTAACAAGCTCATCGTTTCTGTTGGTGAGCGATGTGATTTCCTTTTTATTGCTTTCAATTTCCGCCTCGCACTTTGCAAGATTATCGGTAAGTGCGGCAATCTTTGCAAGCTGTTCGGCAGTCTGCTGTTCAAGCTCTGCAATCCTTGCAGTCTGCTGTTCAATAACAGCCTCCTGCTCCTTAATCTTGGACTGCATACGGGCATTTTCAGCCATAAGAACCTGAATACGGTCGTTAAGAACTCTGATTTCCTCGTTGAGCTCGTCAATCTTATTATTCAGCTCGTCAATGGTGCGGTTAAGCTCCTCGATTTTTTCCTTGAGAGCCTGATTTTCCGCCTTGAGAGCCTTGATTTCGTTTTCAGCCTCAAGAAGCTTGAGCTTTGTTTCCTTAAGCTCTTCCTTAAGCTCCTGAATCTGATCCTCAAGAACAGAAATCTGACCTTTCAAGGTCATAATCTGCTGTTCCTTCTGCTCAACAGTAATCTTCAGACTCTTGACTTCGTTGGTCAAATCGAGGATTTTTTTCTCACGCTCACGGATTTCACGCAGGCGGATTTCCATTTCCTCTTTGCGAACGGCGTCAATCTGAGCCTTCATTACCATTTCACGGGTTTTCTCAGGCTTTGCCTCCTCCTCAGCAATACGGGCATTTTCTTCCTCGTACTTCTGCTGGAGGATATTGCGCAGACCGGGGTTTGTGGCTATTGTCATCATAAAATGCTCAAAACCCATCGCAAAATAAATATCCTGCTGAACCTGCTCGGTCATTTTGCCCTGATACTCTTCACTGACAATCTCAAAGCCCGCACGCTTGTAGGTGTCGAGGAACGACCACAGCTCCATTGCCTTTTTGAAGTTCGGGTTCTTCTTGAGCAGGTTGGTCTGAGTAATCGGGGGACGAACCTCAGGCTCCTTTGCGATTGCCTTCATAAGCGGAGTGTTCAGAAATTCGTTGAGCGTTGACCTTATTCTTCTGATACGGTCGAAGTCGGAAAGCTCGGAAACATCAAGAACATCAAGGTCATCAGCGAGCTTGTCGTGCGACTCGTTTACATAATTAAGAGTAAAGTCAACCTTCTTTTCATTCAGCTCCAGATGACGAACCATTGAAATCTTGTTATAGCTGTCATTCGGAACATCTTTCATCTTTGAGTACTTATCATCTACAAAGTGGAGAGCCTTGCGGATAAGCGTCATAAGAACACGGTTTTCATAGATTGCGAAGCTCTCTTCACGCTCGGTTGTGAGGATTTTATTGGGCGTAACCATTCCGTCCTCAACCTTGGCGATGAAGTTGGTATGCTGAGAAAGGTGCTTAACGGATTCGGGACCTACCTTTCTGGCCAGCTCAATTCTTACAACATTCTCAACCTGTTTGATAAACCGTCTTTGCTCGTCGATTGCTTTCTGAATATAAGGCAGGGTATCCTCAATTGCCTCAACCCAGTCCATATCAATGACTTTTTCGTTAGTTTTACCGTCCAGCGAGTCGTTTCCCTTGTCGCCGTCCTTTAAGCTTTCGTTTATGTAATTGTAAGT
>CALZCU010000187.1 GCA_945632055.1 uncultured Ruminococcus sp.
AGCCTTCCTCTGAAATTTCTTTTGCTCCGTATACGGTGTTAAGTCTGTAATTCACTCCGGCAGGGAGCATTGTTTTTACCGCCTCGTAAAGCGTACAGAAATAATGCTCCTTCATAAATTCGGCTGTTTTTATCATTTGCGGTGACAAAACAGGCTCGTCATCAAGCACGCTGATAACCGATTTCAGCTTTTCACCGTCCTGAAAGTCAGTGATTTCACATACTATGCCCTGCCGTTTTCTGTCGCCTCTGCCAAACGGCACAAGCACACGAACACCTGCCTTACAGCTGTCCCTGAGCTGTTGTGGAACAAGATAGCTGAAAGCCGTATCAAAGGAATAATTGGTTTTTTCAACTGCTACTTTTGCAACTAAATCAGAGCTCATCGTCTTCCGGCTCTAAAAGATTGATTTCGTGATTCTTAATTTCCTCAATTGCAAGAAGTACGGGCTTATCCTCTGTAACGATTTTTTCGTCCTCAAAGGTCTGTGTAATCTGTCTTGCTCTTTTTGAAACGCCTACTACAAGCGCATATTTGCTCTGCTTACCTGCAAATAACTCGTCTACATTTACTCTGTGCATAATGATTCTCCTTTAATTAACATAGATATTGTATGTCAGCCGAAGTGATTTATCGGCTATTGCTGATAGGTTTGTGCAATTATGTATTGCTCTTTTCTTTTCTGAGAATTTCAAGTACCTCATCGACTGCCTTGTCAAGCTCGCCGTTAATTACATTGTAACGGTACTTATCCTTGAAGCTGATTTCGTGTTTTGCCTGTTCAAGCCTTTTCTTTATAGTTTCCTCGTCCTCGGTTCCTCTTTTTCTGAGTCTTTTTTCAAGAACATCCATTGACGGAGGAAGAATGAAGATGCTGAGAATATCGGGGTACTTCTCCATAACCTGAAGTCCTCCGCAAACCTCGATTTCAAGAAAAACATCGTAGCCGTTATCAATCATTTCCTCGACAGGCTTTTTCGGTGTTCCATAGTAGTGGTCGCAGTACTTTGCATATTCAAGGTATCCGTCATCAGGGATTAAGCTCTTGAACTGCTCCTCGGTCACAAAATTATAATGCACTCCGTCAATCTCGCCTTCTCGGGGGGATCTTGTTGTGTTGGAAACCGACAGGCGGATATTGGGGTTAAGCTCCAATAATCTCTGCATTATTGTACCCTTGCCGACTCCCGAAGAGCCTGTGTAAAGAACAAGCGTTCCTCTTTTTTTATTGTTCATCCCTCTGTTCCTCACTTTCCTCTGACCTGTTTAAAATTGCTTCGCAGGATATGGCAGAAAGCACAATATGATTGCTTTCTGTTATTAATACCGCCTTGCATTTTCTTCCGCAGGTTGCATCAATCAACATTCCGTCAGTCTTTGCCTCCTGCACAATTCGCTTTACAGGAGCAGAAACAGGCGCAACTACGGCAACAAGCTTATCCGAGCTTACAAGATTACCAAAGCCGATATTGATTAGTTTCATATTTTCACCTTATTCTATGTTCTGAACCTGTTCCCTGATTTTTTCAATTTCGCTTTTTATGTCGACAACCTTGTGAGCAAGAACAGCGTCCTGCACCTTGGAGCCGATAGTGTTGGCTTCTCTGTTCATCTCCTGAATGATGAAATCGATTTTTCTGCCGACAGGCTCGCTGTACTCAAGGAACTCCTCAAGCTGGTCAAAGTGACTGCGAAGTCTTACGGTTTCCTCGGCAACAGCTACCTTATCGGAAAATACGGCAACCTCGGTGAGAACTCTCTGCTCGTCAATTTCAACCTCATAATCCTCAAGAGTCTGCCTGATTCTCTCAAGCAATCTGTTCTCATACTCCGCAACCGTCTGAGGTGAACGCTCTTCAATTTCACTGACAATTGAGAGAATCGTGCTTGCCCTGCTCAGAATGTCAGCTTTCATCTTTTCTCCCTCTGCCTCACGCATCATAATAAAGGAGTCAAGTGCAGTCTTGGCAACAGAAAGCACATCGGCTGTTATCTGTTCCTCGTCCTCTGGTGCTTTATGAACCGTAAATACATCGGGAAAGCGTGACAGCGAAACAGCAGTAACATCGTTTTCGATTCCGTAGGTGTCGCTGATTTCCTTAAAAGCATTTATGTAGCCCGAAACGAGCTGATGATTGACAGTAACCTGCGCAGGAGTTTCCTCGCTTGCTCCGATTGTCACGAACATATCAATCTTGCCTCTGGACACTCTGGAATTAACATAGCTTTTCAGCTTATCATCAAGAAAACCGTAACCTCTGGGAGTGCGGCAGGAAAACTCAAAATAGCGGTGATTGACGCTCTTGATTTCAACGGTGATTTCTCTGCCGTTGATTACTGATTCGCATCTGCCGAAGCCGGTCATTGACTTAATCATTTTATCCGTCCTTTCAAAACTTTCTTCATTTTATAATTATACCATTATTATAGTATTTTGACAATGGAGTTATTACAAAACTGTAATAACTTTTTTTATTTACATATTATTGCTACTTATGCTATACTTTATAAGATAAGTTTACTTTATAAAAAAGGAATGATTTTTATGTCAGGACATAACAAATGGAGTACAATTAAGCAGAAGAAAGGTAAGAACGACGCCGCCAGAGCTAAGGTTTTTACTAAAATCGGCAGAGAGCTGATTGTTGCAATCAAAGAGGGCGGCAGTGCTGACCCCTCTGTCAATTCAAAGCTCAAGGACTGTATTGCAAAGGCAAAAGCCGCTAATGTTCCTAATGATAACATTGAGCGTATTATCAAAAAGGCGGCTAATGACAATGACTCCACAAACTATGAGGCTGTTACATATGAGGGCTACGGTCCCAGCGGTGTTGCTGTAATTGTTGAGGCTCTCACCGACAACAGAAACAGAACGGCAGGCGAAGTAAGACATTACTTTGATAAATTCGGCGGAAATATGGGTACACAGGGCTGTGTAAGCTTTATGTTCTCACAGAAAGGCGTTCTCGTTATTGAGCGTGAAGAGCTTGAAAAGGACGAGGATACTGTTATGAGCGACGCTCTTGAGTGCGGTGCTTCCGACTTTGAGGCTGATGAGGATGTATTCACAGTTTACACAGAGCCTGAGGATTTTGGCGGTGTAAGAGATGACCTTGAAAAGCTCGGCTATTCGTTTGTTTCCGCAGAGCTTGAGATGGTTCCCAGCACCTACACAAAGCTTGAGGACGAGGAAACTGCAACAAAGATGCAGAGAATGCTTGATATGTTCGAGGATAACGACGATATCCAGAATGTATGGCACAATTGGGAAATGGAATAATTTTCGATAATAAATAGTTTGAGCCTGAATCAACGCTTGGCAGATTGATTCAGGCTTATTTTATATATACAAACTTTATATTCCCATTCCGCTTTTGCAAAAAATAAAAGCACCCTTGCTGGGTGCTCTTATTTTTTGGAGCGGATGATGGGAATCGAACCCACACGATCAGCTTGGAAGGCTGAAGTTCT
>CALZCU010000188.1 GCA_945632055.1 uncultured Ruminococcus sp.
AGTCGCTGAAGCTGCCGTCAATGGTGATTGTTTTTTGTGCTCCGACCTTTCCCTGCGGGTTTGTTGCATACTTGTCACACAATGTACCCGTTGAAGCATTAACAGAAAAAGATGCGGAAGCACTTGTTACAAGCATTAAAGTTGAGAGCATAACGCTTGTAATTTTCTTTGCGCTTTTCATAGTAATTTAAACCTCCTAAATTTTAATGACCAAAATGTATATCATTGACACATTCCATATTAATTATATAATTTTTTTAAAATAAAGACAATACAAAAATAAGATGTGCATAGTTTTTTGTTACTATGCACATCTATGCAGATGAAATACTGTCAACAATTACCAAAAATATTTTTTATTCTGACTGCCGTTCCTTTTTGATTCCGTATATTTTGCGAAGCAAAACAGATAAGAATTTTGGTTTTTCAATAAGTACAACTTTCATAATTACCTCCGTATGCAAGAAATGCTAACTATTACAAGTGCAGCGGCTGCTACAATCAGCACCCAATCAGACGGCAGCAGTGCTGCAACAAGCAAACCTAACCCGAAAAAAACTGCCGACTTAATTCTTTGTCTGAAGCAATTCACCGTATCACCCTTTAACAGTTTATACAAATTCTCTTTTTATGTTCATAATACGCTTGAATTTCTGGAGAATTTATTTTAATATATTACTGTATACGGAGGTAATTATGAGAACTCTTGAAATTAAAAAGAATGACGCAAACCAGCGCATAGATAAATTCCTGCAAAAACGCTTTAAAACGCTTCCTAAAACACTTATGTACAAATATATCCGCAAAAAATGTATTAAGCTAAACGGAAAGAAATGCGATATTTCCGATATGCTTCGTGAGGGTGATATACTCACTTTTTATATTAAGGATGAATTTTTTGAAGTGGCTGAGGAGCATAGCTATGATTTCTTAAAGGCACCGAAAAAATTTGATATTGTTTATGAGGACGAAAATATTATTTTGATTGACAAAAAGCCCGGTGTAATTGTGCACCCCGATAAAAGCTATCACTTTGATTCACTTGTCGCAAGAGTTCAGCACTACCTGTTTGACAAGGGAGAGTATAATCCCGATGAAGAAAAGGCTTTCTCCCCTGCGCTCGTCAACAGAATTGACAGGAATACGGGCGGTATTGTAATAGCGGCTAAAAACGCTGAAAGTCTGCGAATACTGAATCAGAAGATGAAAACAAGGGAGCTTGAAAAGTATTACCTTTGCCTTGTTTGCGGCAAACCGAAAAAAGAAAGTGATGTTCTTCACGGATTCATAACAAAAAATGAAAGCAAGAATAAGGTTACGGTGCATAAGACAAGGGTTGACGGTTCAAAGGAAATAATTACAAAATACAGAACTCTTGATTTCAACGGAAAATACAGCCTTGTTGAGGTCGAGCTTATGACAGGCAGAACTCATCAGATAAGAGCTCATATGGCTTCAATCGGAAATCCGCTTGCAGGTGATACAAAATACGGTTTTGCAAAGAAATGCAACGATGAATTAAAGTATCAGGCTCTTTACAGCTACAAGCTGAAATTCAATTTTACCGAAAAATGCGGTGCGCTTGATTATCTGAACGGCAAAGAATTTTTTGTAAATAAAGTCTGGTTTGCTAAAAACAACAAAATTTCAATTTAGAAAAATATCAGGTATTATTATGAATATAAGGGATACTAAATTTGGATTCAGGCATAATTTCATAAAAATCCTCTTATCGGCTTTGATAATAATCAATCTTATATCTGTTGCAGAAATATATGCTTTTTCTGCTGAAAAGGTTAGCTTCAGATTACAGGGTTGCACCACCGATAACAACAGGCTTTTTACTGTTGATATGCTTGCAGATTGCAGCAGTACGATAAGTGCGGCGAGTTTTGAATTTACATATGATAAGGATATGTTTGAATTCAGAGATGCAAAGGTGACTGACGACGAATCAAAAATTGCTTTCAATGAGCTTGATAACAAGGTTAAGGTTGTTTATCTCAACACCAACGGTAAAAATATAAATGATGGGATAAGCATTTTTACTCTTACATTCAAGTCTGTTAAGGAAGGAACGGGATATATAGACTTCTCTGTCAGCGACTGTGTAAGCGGTGATATTAAGCCGCTTGATGCGGGTAATTGCACCTCGGCAAAAATTACTGTAAATTCAAAATCTATCAGTAAATCCGAAAGCGGCAGTAAATCTGATAATAACAGCAAAACAGGCGGCAGTGGAAAAAGCAGTAAAAAAGAAGAAACCAAAGCGTCCGACGCAACAATAGATGAAATAGGTATGCTTAACCCTATCAACAATGCTGATACAAGAATGATGATTATTGGTATCGCTTTCGGTGCATCTGCAATTATAATTGCAATGCTTGCTTACAATATATTCAATAAAATAAAAGCAAAAAAGAAAAACAACAGCTCCGAATAATCACCGGAGCTGTTTGTATATTATGAGAAATATTTACTTCCCTGCACTATATTTCTCTCACGAAAGGCTCTGTTAATCGCATTAAGCACACGCTTTTTGTCTGCACTCCACAGCGGAGCAACAAGCAATTTTTTATCACCGTCACCCGTAAGCCTGTGAATTACTGTTTCTTTTGGGAGAATTTCAATGCAATCGCAGAGTATGTCGATGTATTCATCCATTGATAAAGGCTTAAAAAGACCGTTTTGGTAATCACTTAGTAAATCGGTGTCCTTTAAAATATGAAGAAGCTGGAGCTTAATTCCACTGCTCCTCTCCCCTGCGTATTTTACGCTTTCGAGCATCATCTGCTTTGTTTCAAACGGCAATCCGAGAATAATGTGAGTAATTACCTCAATACCTGCTTCATTCAGCTTTTTTACAGCCTTATCATTGACATCAAGCTCATAACAACGCCTGATATAATCTGAGGTTTGCTTGTGAATAGTCTGCAATCCAAGCTCAACCCACACAGGCTTAATCCGATTTAGCTCGCTGAGAAGCTTAAGAACATCATCACCAAGACAGTCCGGACGGGTTGCTATTGAAAGCACAGCAATTTCAGGGTTGTTTATTGCTTCATAAAAGATTTTAGTAAGGTAATCTACATCAGCATAGGTGTTTGTAAACGGCTGAAAATATGCGATAAAGCGTTTGCAGTCGGTTTTCGATTTTATTCTGAGCTTTGCCTGCTCAATCTGGTCGGTTACAGACAGGAGCCGGTCAGCAGAAAACTCGCCCGAGCCTCCCCTGCTGCAAAAAATACAGCCCTTTGTACTTAGCGTACCATCTCTGTTAGGGCAGGTCATTCCGCCGTTTAGAGAAATTTTATATACCTTTTCGCCAAAGGTATTTTTTAAATGTTCGTTTAAGGAATAATAATACATTCTATCCTCCGATAAAATCAAATAAAGACCGACTTCTGTCTGAAGTGCTCCCTGTCAAGTAGACAGAATAAAAAACAAAAATAATTAGTTTGAG
>CALZCU010000189.1 GCA_945632055.1 uncultured Ruminococcus sp.
AATCCGCTTGTCGAATATGTTGTGCCGTAAAATCCGTCATAGGCTTTGACGCTGAAGTTCTCCTTCGGCGCAGGGGTAATTTTAAGCTGACCGCACAGCTCCTCATAGGCTCTGTAAGCACCCAATGTTGTCCAGTGGTGGTCGGTTTTGTAGTAAAGCTGTTCTCCGTTGCCGTAAGCCTGTTTAAAGCTCTTGCGCAAATCGACAAACGAAACACCGTTTTGGGAAAGCGTTGCGGAAGTCCTGTCAAAATAAATATCATCGTTATACTTATCGTGAACGGACGGCAGAACATCATCTGCAATGTAGCCTGTCGAGGGCGCAAGCATTACTGTCACAGGCACATTGACTGCTTTGCTGAAATCAGTAATCACACCTATATTCTTATCAATATTGTTCTCGGTCGGAACAGGCTTGTTAATCAGGTATCCGTTTTTGCAATTATAAACACCGTTTGCGCCGTTGTTGCCTGTGTTGAGATTGTAATAGGCATTAAACCCTACCCAAAAGCTTCTTGCGGGGAACTGGTCTGCAAAGAAGGTTTCAAACTCACTGCCAAAGCTTCCGTCAAGCACCTTGTCGACAGATGCTTCGGGGAACTTCTGCAAATAACGCTTTTCCGATGAGCTGTAATCGGCTCTTGGATTAAACAAAAACCAGACAGCCATTCCGAATATGAATATTAAAAATACAAATGCAGGAGCATATTTTCCAACTCTGCTTCTGTTGTCCTTAAAGTGCATAATATTCCTCCCTGCTAAAATCTGAAGTATAAGAACGGGTTGTAGCTCTGGTTAACAAGGCTCGCCGTACTGATAAGCAGAATTGCGGCGCAGAAAATCGTTTCGGGAATCCATACAAACCTTGTTTCCGAAAAGCGGGAATACAGCTTTGCGCCGATTGGCGTGCTTGCAACGGCGGCAACAATCAGCAGGGGCAGGTAGCTAAGAATTAAATTCATCGCCTGCTGTGAACAAAGTCCGTTGCCGAAATTGAACAGGTCGGACATAAAGCCCATAAGCTGTGACATATCGGTAAAGTAAAACAGTCCCCAGCCGATAATCACAATGAACAGGGTATATATATGCTGTAAAACAGAGGGGAGCTTTTCAAGAAAACGCTTCAGCACAAACTTTTCAAGAATGAGCAGTAAGCCGTAATAAAGTCCCCAAAGCAGGAAGTTATATGACGCACCGTGCCAGAGTCCTGTCAAACCCCAGACAACAAGGAGATTGATAATCTGCCTTTTTACGCCCTTGCGGTTGCCGCCGAGCGGAATGTAAACATATTCCTTAAACCAGGTTGACAGCGAAATATGCCATCTTCTCCAGAAATCGGTAATAGATTTTGCGATATAAGGGTAGTTGAAGTTCTTGAGGAACTCAAAGCCGAGCATATTTCCAAGACCGCAAGCCATATCGGAGTAGCCCGAAAAGTCGAAGTAAATCTGAAATGTATATGCAATCATTCCAACCCAGGTTCCGATAACGCCGTTTTCCTCGGTTGCGGCAAACATTGCGCTTGTCAGCGTACCCATCTGATTTGCGATAAGCACCTTTTTGCCAAGGCCGACCATAAAGAGCATAACGCCCTTTGTGAACTGTTCCAGCGTTTCACGGCGGTAAGTAAGCTGGTAGGCAACATCTCTGTACCTTACGATAGGACCTGCAATAAGCTGGGGGAACAGCGCAACATATGTACCGAAGTTGATAAAGCTCTTCGATACGGGAGCGTCGTCACGGTAGACATCAATAACATAGCTCATTGTCTGGAAGGTGTAAAAGCTTATGCCAATCGGCAGACTTATCTGAAGCTCGGGAATATTGAGGAACGGAAGCATATTAAGCGTTTCGCAAATCATACCCGTATATTTGAACACCGCAAGAATACCGATGTCAAGCGCACAGGTAAGGATTAAAAACAGCTTTTTCTTTTTCGCATCCTGCCTGTACTTGTCCACAAGCCAGCCGCCGATATAGTTGAAAAAGATGTTGAATACCATAAGCAGAACAAGCATAGGCTCGCCCCAGCCGTAGAAAATCAGATTGATAATGAACAGAAAAATATTCCTGCCCTGCCTCGGCACAAGATAATAAGCTAACAGCGTTATGGGCAAATAAGCAAACAGAAATACAAGGCTTGAAAATACCAATTGTTTATCCTCCCGATATTTTATAAAAACAAAACATACAAGATTATTTTATCTTATCGCAGTGGCTTAGTCAACCGAAAAATAGATTTTTGCGCAAGAAAATCGGCGTTGTACCACCGACGGCAAGCGGAGTGCCTCGACACCCAATTCGAGCAGACAGATTGATATTTTCAATTTTTCTCTGCCTGACCGTTTTGGAGCAGTTTTCTATAAAAGAAAAAACGGCTGCAAAATGCAGCCGTTAAGGTTTTTCATATTAGATGCAAGCTCAATACGCTTAATTACTTGCTGTTTGGTGTTATATCAGTCTGATAAATTGTTTTGCCGTCTGCGTTCTGCATCTCAATAGAAATAACAGGGTTTGCAACTCCTGCCTTTGTCTTAATTTCTTCAAATGTCTTATTCAAGCTTTCGTCATCGCCGAAGAGCTGACTTGAAGCCTGCGACTCAAACTGTTCCTTGAATAACTTAACCTGATCATCAGTAAGCTGAATGTTAAACTTCATTATTAAGCAAAGCTTGTTGCCCGAAGCCTTTGCGTCAACATCCATCATTCCGGATGCGCTGTCCTTCATTGTGTTGAGCTGTGTCTGAAAATCCTCTGACGCAATGTAATCGTTGATCTTTTTCTCCTCGTTTGAGCATCCGCAGCCAGCCATACCGAGTACAAGTACCATAGCGGCAAATACAGCTACGATTGAAACCATAACCTTTTTCATTTCTACCATTCTCCTTGAAATTTTATTGATATTTTTCAATATCGCCTATAATATACCATATTCATCATAAAAAGTCAAATTTTTATTAAAAGATCGAGTGCGGTGTACCACCGCCGGTAATTCGAGCAGAAAGGTTATTATTATCAAGCCTTCTTTGCCCGACCGTTTCAGAGCAGTATTCTATAAGATTAAACCAGCTTTATCTGCATTGTCTGCGAGTCGTACTCAAGCTTAACAATAGCACTGTTGTCCATATTATACATTTCCATTCCTATAATGGGATACTGAATAGCAGTATGCTCTCTTATATTCTGTGCCATTTCTGTAAAACTGTAACCGCCGGCAATAGTCTCTGTAGATAAAGTATCTAATTTACTGCTCACCTGAAGCTTCATTGTATTTATCTCAAGTTCAGACAGCTGTGTAGTCCTTCTAAAGACTAATGTCAGCTTCCTGCCGCTTACCTGCGGAGTTACATTAGCCAGTTCGCTTGTTTTGCTCTGCATCTGTTTAAGATTCGACTGAAAGTCAGAGGACATTACATAAGCGTTGAGAAGCTGCTCCTCCTTTGAGTTTCCGCAGCCTGCCAT
>CALZCU010000190.1 GCA_945632055.1 uncultured Ruminococcus sp.
AAGGTTCTTTCAGGGTACCAGAAGTCCTAACGAGCGTGAGCGTGAAATATACGGCTGTTCGCTTGCGTGGATGCACCACAAGGGCAGAAACCGCCACCATTATGAATATTGGAACGACTATAACCCAAAGACTAAGTCGATTGAAAATGTCGAAATGCCCCTGAGATTTGTGATTGAAATGTTCTGCGACCGTGTGGCGGCAAGCAAGATTTACAACGGCAAAAATTACAAGAACAGCGACCCGTATACATATTTTCTGAGAATCAAGGGCAAGCACAGAATGCACCCGAACACAGAGGAGCTTCTCAACAGACTGCTTGAAATGCTCCGTGACGAGGGCGAGGAGAAAACCTTTGCCTACATCAGAACGCTAAGGAAAAAGAAAAAGTAAACAGGAGGACTGTATGACAGACGCAACAAGAGTAATTGAAGCTATGATAGATTATTATGGTACGGATTTGCGCAGGATAAACCACTTTCTAAAAGTTTTTTCCTTTGCAAAGACAATCGGAGAGCTTGAAGGCATTGACAGCGACAGTCAGCGTTTGCTTGAGGTAGCCGCCGCAGTTCACGATATTGGCATAAAGAAAAGCGAGGAAAAGTACAATTCGAGCGCAGGAAAATATCAGGAGCTTGAAGGACCGCCCGAAGCAAAAAGGCTTCTCGGCTCGCTCGGCTTTGACAGCGATTTTATCGCTGAGGTCTGCTATCTTGTAGGGCATCATCACACCTACTCCGACATTAATTCCCTGCCTTACCAAATTCTTGTAGAAGCGGATTTTCTTGTAAATCTTTATGAGGACGGAGCAAGCCTGAGTGCCGTTAAAACTGCCGAAGAAAAGATTTTCAGAACGGAGTCAGGTTTAAAACTGCTTAAAAATATGTTTTTTTTCGACTGATTTTGGTACAAACGCAGAAGTTTTTTTCCTGACGAAAAACGCTTGACAACTTCAAATAAAAATGTTATTTTAATGGTGTTATATGACTGACGGAACAGTGGAAGCAACCACAATGAAGTATAACGATTCAAAGCCGACCGTCTGGGCGAAAGCTCAGATTCGTTCGGCTTTTTTTGTTTAACAATATTTACCTATACGATGCAAAATTTCTATATGGAGGTTTTACGATGAGAAACGAATGGAGAGATTTCAAAGGCGGAAGCTGGGAAAACGAAATTAATGTGAGAGATTTTATTCAGAGAAACTACACCCCATACTTTGGCGGCGGTGATTTTCTTGAAGGACCTACTCAGGCTACTCTTGACCTCTGGGAAAAGGTGAGCGAGCTTAAGAAGCAGGAAATAGAAGCAGGCGGCGTGCTTGATATGGATACAAAGGTTGTTTCAACAATCACCTCGCACGGTGCCGCATACATCGACAAGGACAAGGAGCAGATTGTCGGCTTGCAGACAGACAAGCCGTTAAAGCGTTCTCTCCAGCCCTACGGCGGAATCAGAATGGCTGTTAAAGCCTGCAAGGACAACGGCTACGAGGTTGACCCCGATATCACCGAGTTTTTCACCGAGCACAGAAAAACACACAACGCAGGTGTTTTTGACGCATACACTCCCGAAATGAGAAAGTGCCGTTCAAATCATATTATCACAGGTCTGCCCGACGCATACGGCAGAGGCAGAATTATCGGCGACTACCGCAGAGTTGCACTTTACGGTGTTGACCGTCTTATTGAGGACAAACAGCACCAGAAGGATACAACAAGAGTTATTATGTACTCCGATGTTATCCGTGAGCGTGAGGAGCTTTCCGAGCAGATCAGGTCGCTTCAGATGCTCAAAAAGCTTGCCGAGATTTACGGCTGTGACATCTCCAAGCCTGCCGCAAACTTCAAGGAGGCTGTTCAGGCTGTTTACTTTGCTTACCTTGCCGCTGTCAAGGAGCAGAACGGTGCGGCAATGAGCCTTGGCAGAACCTCAACCTTCCTCGATATTTATGCCTTCCGTGACCTTGCAGAGGGCACAATCACCGAAAAAGAGGTGCAGGAAATTGTCGACCACTTCATTATGAAGCTGAGAATGGTTTGCTTTGCCCGCACTCCCGAATACAATCAGATTTTTGCAGGCGACCCGACCTGGGTTACCGAGTCAATCGGCGGTATCGGCACAGACGGCAGACCGCTTGTTACAAAGATGTCATTCCGCTACCTCAACACCCTCAACAACATCGGTGCCGCTCCCGAGCCTAACCTCACAGTGCTTTGGTCAAATCAGCTCCCTGAGAAGTTCAAGAGCTTCTGCGCTGATATTTCAATCCGCCACCACGCAGTTCAGTACGAAAACGACGACCTTATGCGTCCTCTGCACGGCGACGATTACGGCATTGCCTGCTGTGTATCCTCAATGAAAATCGGCAAGGAAATGCAGTTCTTCGGCGCAAGAGCAAATCTTGCCAAGTGCCTGCTTTATGCAATCAACGGCGGTGTTGACGAGGTTTCGGGCGAACAGGTTGGCCCCAAGTATCGCCCTGTTGAGGGAGATTACCTCGATTATGACGATGTAATGGACAAGTATAAGGCTATGATGAAATGGCTTGCACAGGTTTATGTCAACGCCCTCAACATCATTCACTATATGCACGATAAGTACTGCTACGAGCGTTTGCAGATGGCTCTGCACGACAAGCATGTTACCCGTTGGTTTGCAACAGGCATTGCAGGCTTCTCGGTTGTTGCAGATTCGCTCTCGGCAATCAAGTACGCAAAGGTAAAGGTTGTAAGAAACGAAAAGGGAATCGTAACCGACTATATCACCGAGGGCGACTTCCCCAAGTACGGCAACGATGACGACAGGGTTGACGACATTGCAAAAGAGGTTCTCCACACCTTTATCAACTACCTCCGTCAGAATCACACCTACAGAGGCGGTATTCCCACAACCTCAATCCTCACAATCACATCGAATGTTTCATACGGCAAGAACACAGGCTCAACTCCTGACGGAAGAAAGTACGGCGAGCCGTTTGCTCCCGGTGCAAATCCGATGCACGGCAGAGATTCCAACGGCGCAGTAGCTTCGCTCGCTTCTGTTGCAAAGCTTCCGTTTATGGATTCTCAGGACGGTATTTCAAATACATTCACAATTGTTCCCTCTGCACTCGGCAAAACAGAGGAGCAGAGAAATCACAACCTCATTGCTCTGCTTGACGGCTATATGCTCAAGGGCGGCTATCATCTGAATGTAAATGTGTTCGACAGAGAGCTGCTCCTTGACGCTCAGAAGCATCCCGAGCTTTATCCTCAGCTTACTATCAGAGTATCGGGCTACGCCGTAAACTTTATCAAGCTGACAAAGGAACAGCAGGACGAGGTTATCGCAAGAACATTCCATTCAGCAATTTAAGCAAACATTTTAAAATTCTCGTAGGGGCGGATATTATCCGCCCTGCAGCTTGTCGAAAAAGTAGGAACAAAAAATAAAATTAGTCAACTTTTATGATACA
>CALZCU010000191.1 GCA_945632055.1 uncultured Ruminococcus sp.
CAGTGGGGGCACATCATTCCGTCAATTTTTAAAGTTACTTCCATTTTTGTATTCTCCTTTTCTGGTATATTATTATCTTCAAAATTTATTTGATTAGTGGAATTTTTATTTTTACTGTGTATTCTTACAAGGTTGAGCCGTAAAGCGTTCACAACAACGCAGAAGCTTGACAGGCTCATTGCCGCCGCACCGAACATAGGATTCAGCGTCCACCCGAAAAGCGGGATAAATGCTCCTGCGGCAAGGGGAATACCAATTGTATTATAAATGAATGCCCAGAACAGGTTTTCGTGAATATTCCTGAGCGTTGCCCTGCCGAGCCTGATTGAAGCTGAAACATCACAAAGGCTGTTTTTCATCAGGACAACATCTGCCGCATCAATTGCGATGTCCGTTCCTGCACCTATTGCGATTCCCAAATCGGCTTCGGTAAGGGCAGGAGCGTCATTTATTCCGTCACCCACCATTGCAACCCTGCCGTTTTCTCTGAGCTTTTTAACTGCTCTTGCCTTTCCGTTGGGGAGAACTCCTGAGATAATTTCGTCAACGCCTGCAAGCCTGCCGATTGCTTCGGCAGTTTTTTTATTGTCGCCCGTAAGCATTACAACTCTGATTCCCATATTTTGAAGCTCTTTTACAGCCTTGGCGCTGTCCTCCTTGATAACATCGGCAACTGCAATAATTCCGAGCAGCTTATTTCCTTTTGAGAAATAAAGAGGAGTTTTGCCGTCTGCCGACAGCCTTTCTGCGGCAGACTTGGCTTCTCTTGGAATCACTGCGCTTTTGCCTATATAATCTGCATTTCCTCCGCAAACTTTTTCTCCGTCAAGCACTCCCGACAAACCGCTTCCTGAGGATACTCTGAACTCGCTGACATTCTGAGGGGAAAGCCTTTCTTCCTCTGCTTTTGCAATGATTGCTCTTGCAAGGGGATGCTCGCTCTTGCTTTCAAGCGCAAGCGCAACCCTCATAAGCTCATCTTCGTCTGAGCTTATCGGTATTATATCCGTAACTCTCGGCTCGCCCTTTGTAATTGTTCCTGTTTTATCGAGCGCAACGGTATTAATTCTGCCTGCATGTTCCAGAGCTTCGGCTGTTTTAAAGAGTATTCCGTTCTTTGCTCCGACTCCGCTTCCGACCATTATTGCAACAGGTGTGGCAAGTCCGAGTGCGCACGGACAGCTTATTACAAGCACGGAAATTGCCCTTGCAAGCACAAAGCCTGCACTTTCGCCTGCAATCAGCCACACAACAGCCGTAATAACGGCTACAGCTATTACAGCAGGAACAAACACTCCTGCAACCCTGTCAGCCGCCTTTGCTATCGGCGCTTTTGATGATGAAGCGTCGCTCACCGTTTTTATTATCTGAGCAAGCGTTGTGTCCTCACCTACTCTGAGAGCCTTGCATCTTATAAAGCCTGACTGATTTATTGTTGCCGCCGAAACGGAATCTCCGACAGATTTGTCAACAGGTACGCTTTCTCCTGTCAGTGATGACTCGTCAACCGAACATTCACCGTCTAAAATTTCTCCGTCAACAGGGATACTCTCACCCGGACGGACAACGAAAATATCGCCTGCCTTGACGGAATCTGCCGAAACCTGCTTTTCCTTTCCGTCAACGAGAATTACTGCCGTTTTAGGCGAAAGGCTGATAAGTCCCCTCAGTGCGTCGGTCGTTCTGCCCTTTGAGCGGGCTTCAAGAAGCTTGCCCACCGTTATCAGCGTTAAAATCATAGCCGCAGATTCAAAATAGAACTCGTGCATATATGACATAACCGCACTCATATCACCCGAAAGCTGTGCCTGAGTCATTGCAAAAAGCACATATGTGCTGTATGCAAAGGCTGTTGAAGCTCCTATAGCCACAAGCGTATCCATATTCGGAGAGCCTCTGAACAACGCTTTAAATCCGCTGATAAAGAACCTCTGATTTATCACCATTACCGCCGCAGTCAGCAGTAGCTGAAGCAGTCCGTTTGCAATGTGGTTGTGCTCAAAAAATTCGGGGACAGGAAAACCCCACATCATATGCCCCATTGAAAAGTACATCAGAACGGCAAGAAGGATTACAGACGCTGTCAGCCTGCGCAGTATTGCAGGCGTTTGTGTATCCTTGAACGCATCATTTTTCTTTTTATCAGTATTCTCAGCGCTTTCGCTGAGCCTTGCGCCGTAGCCCGCCTTTTCAACAGCCGCAATGATTTCATCGGGGCTTGCATCTCCCTCGACAAGCATTGAATTTGTCAGCAGATTGACGGAACAGGAAGAAACCTTGTCAACTGCTGAAACAGCCTTTTCAACTCTTGCACTGCACGAAGCACAGCTCATTCCTGAAATGTCGTATTTCATAATTCTCCTCCCTGTCTGCTGTTTCAAATTTATTTCATAAGTCCGTCTTTATCGTAATAATCCTTGTCGGAAAGCTCTTCCTTTTCATCAAGATTAAATTCGCTGTTTTTAAAAAGTCCGCTTCCTGTGCGATAGTTGTGGTTTGCATTTCTGCGAAAGGTTATCGCAATAAGAATAACAACGACCGCCATAAAAATAATTAACCATATCATAACAATTCTCCTGAATTAATCAAATGATTTGCACTTATCCACAGTATAATATCGGCTGATGTATTTGTCAATATTATGTGCTTTGCTTTGCATTTTACCGCCTAAAAAATACATTTTACATTCATTAACCTTGAAAATTAAGCAATCTGTGCTAATATATATTTATACCACACGGAGGTAAGGCGATGTTTAAAATAACAATTAAACAGGTTGACAAGACTTCGGAGGAAGAAATAATAATCAGATGTCACGATATTGACGACGAGGTGCTTTCTGTTATTGAAAGGCTCAAAAAGTCTGAGTCGGTTCTGCTCGGCAGTCGTGACAACGAGGTTTTCAGAATTGCTCCGAAAGATATATACTATGTTGAGTCCGTCGACAACAAGAGCTACATATATCTGCAAAAGGGCGTTTATGAGTCGAAGCTGAAGCTTTATGAAATTGAGGAGCTATTGCAAAGCACAAAGCTCTTTCGCTGTTCAAAGTCAATGATTCTGAATGTTTCAAAAATCCGTTCTGTTTCTCCCTCAATAAACGGTCGGTTTGAAGCAAAGCTCTTAAACGGAGAATCAGTTATTATTTCAAGGCAGTATGTTCCGAATCTGAAAAAACTGCTTGGAATGTGAGGTGTTTGTATGAAAAGCATTTTTAAACTTGTGGTTTCGCATTTTTTCATCATAACAGTCTGCGTACTGTTTTTTGTAAGCCTGTCAAATTCAATTGTGGGAGTAAAAAGCTACCCGCCCGATTATCCTTGGTCAATACTGTTAACCGGATTTGTGGGCGCACTGCCCTCGTTCCTGTTTTATTTTAAAAAAGATCCTAAAAAGATTAGTTTCTATGTCAGAGTCGTCTTTAATTTTATATTTTTTTTGAGTGTTTTTTT
>CALZCU010000192.1 GCA_945632055.1 uncultured Ruminococcus sp.
ATCAAATCCGCCTTATATTAAATCAGATGACATTCAGACGTTGCAGGCAGAGGTTCGGCAAGAGCCGAGGCTTGCACTTGACGGCGGAAAAAGCGGCTATGATTTTTACGAAGAAATAATAAAGAACTGGAGCGCAAAGCTCAGGCACGGCGGTGCACTTGCGTTTGAGCTGGGTGAAAATCAGGGCGATTACGTATCAATTCTTATGAAGTCGCAGGGCTTTGAAAATATCCGCACTTTGCTTGATTTAGGCGGAGTGCAAAGGGCAATAATCGGGACAATGATTAAAAAATAGAAAATTTGTTCGATATTTTTGCCGCTTTTATATTGCAATTTTTATCTGTATATTTTATAATCTAAATGAAATAAAAATCCGCCGGTAAATTTTACGGCAAAACGGATTTACGGAGGTATACGAAATGGCAGTTGATAAGACAAAAGCGCTTGAAACGGCGCTGACGCAAATTGAAAAACAGTTCGGCAAGGGTGCGGTAATGCGCCTTGGCGAAAATAAGCATATGAGCATTGACCACATTTCAACAGGCTCTCTTTCGCTCGACATTGCGCTCGGCATCGGGGGACTTCCCAGAGGAAGAATTGTTGAAATTTACGGACCTGAATCATCGGGTAAAACAACGCTTTCACTTCACTGCATTGCCGAGGGACAAAAAAACGGCGGCAATGTTGCTTTCATAGATGTTGAACACGCTCTTGACCCGACCTATGCGGCGGCTCTCGGCGTTGATGTTGACTCCCTGCTCGTTTCACAGCCCGACACAGGTGAAGATGCGCTCGAAATTGCAGAGGCATTAATCCGAAGCGGAGCGATTGATGTAATCGTAATAGACTCTGTTGCGGCTCTCGTTCCCAAGGCTGAAATTGAGGGCGAGATGGGCGACAGCCATGTCGGACTTCACGCAAGACTTATGTCACAGGCATTGAGAAAGCTTGCAGGCGCAATTTCAAAGTCGAACTGCGTTGCAATCTTTATCAATCAGCTTCGTGAAAAGGTAGGTGTGACCTACGGCAACCCCGAGGTTACAACAGGCGGCCGTGCGCTTAAATTCTACAGCTCGGTAAGAATCGATATAAGACGAGTTGAAACAATAAAGGTAAACGGCGAAATGGTCGGCTCTCACACAAGAGCCAAGGTTGTAAAGAATAAAATTGCTCCGCCTTTCAGAGAGGCAGAGTTTGACATAATGTACGGCGAGGGAATCTCTCGTGAGGGTGAACTGCTCGACCTCGCAGTCAAGGCAGATGTCGTTCAGAAGGCGGGCGCGTGGTTCAGCTACAACACCACCAGACTCGGACAGGGCAGAGATAAGGTCAAGGAGCTTTTGCGCACCGACAAGGAGCTTGCGGCTGATATTGAAAAAAATCTCTGGGCAAATATCGATAAGCTTTATGCACGCAAAAAGCCTGCGCCTAAGGCGAAGATTACCGAGGTTCCTGCCGCAGAGCCTACTGCAAAGGAAGCTCCTGAAAAGGCATCAAAAAGTAGTGCAAACATTGATGTGCTTGTTGACGACTGATGCTGATTACAGCTATTGAGCCGAGAAGAAAGGCAATGAGCGCACTCTATCTTGACGGCGAATTTGTTATGAACCTCGACACGCGCACCTTACTTGAAAACCGCTTTGATGTCGGAAGAGAAATTGACGATGACGATTTGCACGAAATCATAAAATTAAGCAACGAAAGACGGGCAAAGGAAAAGGCTTTGTGGCTCATTTCCTACCGTGACCATTCCAAAAAGGAGCTTACGGACAAGATTAAGCGCACCTGTGATGAGGAAGCCGCCGAAGCTGCCGTTGAGCGAATGGAGGAGCTCGGACTTGTCAACGATGAGGTTTATGCCGAAAGATACGCAAAAAAACTGCTTTTTACAAAGCATATGTCCAAAAAAGCCGCTTCCTATGAGCTTGCAAAAAAGGGCATAGACAGGGAGCTTTCCGAGGAAATACTCGAGAGCATAGAGCTTGACGACAGAGAGCAGATCAGAGCGGTCATAGAGAAAAAATACAGAATAATTAATGACGAGAAAACCAAGCGCAGAGCCTTTGCCGCTCTGCAGCGGCTCGGTTATCGCTTTGACGATATCAGAGCCGTACTTGAAGAATATACAGGGGAAGAATTGATATGAATTACAAGGTCGGCATAGTGTCGCTTGGCTGTGCAAAAAATCAGGTTGACGCCGAAATGCTTTTGTTCACACTTAAAAACAGAGGCTTTACAATCGTAAATGACCCTGCGGACGCTGACGCAGTGATTGTAAACACCTGTGGCTTTATTGACTCTGCAAAGCAGGAAAGCATTGACGAAATCATCGAGCTTGGCAAGCTGAAGCAGGAGGGCACAATCAAGGCAATTATAGTTACAGGCTGTCTTGCCGAGAGATATAAAAACGAAATAACAAAACAGCTCTACGAGGTTGACGCCGCAATCGGAATAGGAGCAAACGCTAAGATTGCCGATGTTGTGCTTGATGCGCTTGACGGCAGGAAAACCGAGCTTTTTCCCGATAAAGCACTTCTTCCGCTTGAGGGCGAAAGAGTGCAGTCAACGCCGTTTTACTCTGCCTACCTTAAAATCGCAGAGGGCTGTGACAACTGCTGTACCTACTGCGCAATCCCCCTGATAAGAGGACATTTTCGCAGCAGACAGCCCGATGATGTTGTTAAGGAAGCCGAACAGCTTGCCGCAAAGGGCGTTAAGGAGCTGAATGTAATCGCTCAGGACACAACACGCTACGGCGAGGATTTGTTCGGAGAGCTGTATCTTGCAAAGCTGCTCAGAAGGCTGTGCAGAATTGACGGACTGAAATGGATAAGAGTGCTTTACTGTTATCCCGACAGAATCACAGACGAGCTGATTGATGTCATTGCGCAGGAAGAAAAAATCGTAAAATATATGGATATTCCGCTCCAGCACTGCAACGGCGAGGTATTAAAGAATATGAACCGCCGTGGCAACAGAGAGAGCCTGACAGCTCTTCTCAATAAAATAAGGTCAAAAATTCCGAATGTCATCTTCCGTTCAACCTTTATTACAGGCTTCCCCGGAGAAACCGAGGAGCAGTTTGAGGAGCTTGCCGAATTTGCGGCAGAGATAAAATTCCAAAGGCTTGGCTGTTTCCCCTACTCAAAGGAGGAGGACACCAAAGCCGCCTTAATGGAAAATCAGATTGACGATGACATCAAGCAAAAGAGAGCAGATATAATTATGGAGCATCAGCAGGGTGTTATGGCTGATTACTGCGAAGCGCTTGTCGGCAGTGAGCTTGAGGTGCTTGTTGAGGGCTACGACAAGCTTGCGGAGTGCTTTTTCGGCAGAAGCTATGCCGACGCACCCGAGGTTGACGGCTGTGTGTTCTTTACCTGTGACGGCGAAAAGCCGAAGGCAGGCGACTTTGTAAAGGTAAAAGTTACCGACTATATGGGCTGTGACCC
>CALZCU010000193.1 GCA_945632055.1 uncultured Ruminococcus sp.
CGTTCTGCTCTCGCCCTCAAAATCATATCCCCACACATTGAGGATAATATTCTCTCTTGTAAGCGCCATACCCTTGTTTTTAAGCAGATACTTTAACAGCTCATACTCCTTGTAGGTGAGCGTACAAACCTCGCCGTCGCTTGTTACAATATGCTTTGAATCGTCAAAAACTATTCCGCCGAGCGTAATTACATCAACTCTGGTTTCGTCACCGCACCTGCGCAGGATTGCACGAACCCTTGAGATAAGCTCAAGCACGGAAAACGGCTTTGTGATGTAATCGTCTGCGCCCATATCAAGCCCCTTGACCTTGTCCATTTCACTGCCCTTTGCAGTAACAAGGATAACGGGAACAGATTTTGTAACAGCGTCCTTTCTGAGCTTTTCAAGCACCGAAAGGCCGTCAAAATCGGGGAGCATAACATCGAGAATAACAAGGCTCGGAAGCTCCGTTGTGCAAGCCTTAAAAAAGCTCTTGCTCTCTGCAAAGCTCTGCACATCATATCCGCTGTTCTTAAGCGCATAGGTTTCAAGCTCTCTTATATCGGTATCGTCCTCAACAATGTAAATCAGCATAAAAATAACTCCTGTGTTGTTCGGTATTGCCTATATTATACCATACTCAAAATAAAAGTAAAGCAATGCCGCACAATTACGAAATGCAAATTGTGCGGTGAGTTTTAAAATTCTCTGCTTCCCGTAATTGAAAACGCAACCCATTCCGCAATGTTTACAGCGTGGTCGCCTATTCTTTCAAGGTACTTTGCAATCATCATAAGGTCAATAGCCTCGCATCCAAGCTCCTTGTTGCTGTGAATAAGCTCAACAGTTTCATTCTTGACCTTATCAAAAAGTCCGTCAATAACATCGTCGCTCCTGCTAACCGTTTGTGCAAGGTCAATATCCTTTTTTACAAAAGCGTCAATCGCAAGAGTTACCATTTTAGCCGCCTGCTCAGCCATCTCCTGAATGTGCGTCATATTGACCACACTGCTTCTGTTTCTGATATACTGCGTCATCTCTGCAATATCAATTGCCTGGTCGCCTATTCTTTCAAGGTCGGTAATCATCTTGAGAGCCGAAGAAACATAACGCAGATCAGCCGCAACAGGAGCCTGATGGAGCAAAAGCCTTATGCACTGATTCTGTATCTTATTTTCTGAGGAGTTAATAACCTCCTCCTGCTCCCTTGCCGCCTTAAGCAATTCCTCGTTCCCGTTTGTTATCATTTCAACAGCGTCTTTTATCGCCTTTTCAACAAGCGTTCCCATTCCGATAAGACGGTTGTTAAGATTTGCAAGCTCCAAGTCAAAGTATTCTCTCATTAGCCGAACCTTCCCGTAATATATTCTTCTGTACGCTTATCCTTCGGAGAAGAAAATACAGCGTCAGTAGTGTTGTATTCAACCATTTCACCCAGCAGGAAAAACGCAGTATTGTCGGAAACACGAAGTGCCTGCTGCATATTATGGGTTACCATAATAATTGTGTAGTCGTCCTTGAGCTTTAAGCAAAGCTCCTCAATTTTTCCCGTTGAAATCGGGTCAAGAGCAGAGGTTGCCTCGTCCATAAGCAAAACCTCGGGCTTGACTGCAAGTGCCCTTGCAATGCATAGCCTTTGCTGCTGACCGCCCGAAAGTCCGAGTGCGCTCTTTTTAAGTCTGTCCTTAAGCTCATCCCAGATTGCGGCGTCCCTGAGGGATTCCTCAACAATTCTGTCAAGCTCTCTTTTGCTCTTGATTCCGTGAGTTCTCGGTCCGAAGGCAATGTTGTCATAAACGCTCATAGGAAAGGGATTTGCCTTCTGAAAAACCATTCCCACTCTTTTGCGCAGAACATTTACATCCATATTTCCGTAAATATCTTCGCCGTCCAGCCTGATATCGCCTGTGATTTTACAGCCCTCAACAAGGTCGTTCATTCTGTTGAGCGACTTTAAAAGCGTCGACTTTCCGCATCCCGACGGTCCGATAAACGCAGTAATCTTATTTTCCGGCATATGCAGGGTAACATCCTTCAGAGCGTGAAATTTGCCGTAATAAAGATTCATTTTATCTATAGTAAACTTATCCATCTATTCCATTTATCCTTTCTTATTCCCGAGCTTCTTTGCAATAAAAGCAGACAGCGTGTTAATTCCGAACACAAGGACAAGCAGAACAACAGCCGTTCCCCACGCCTGGTCGGTGTGAAGTCCCTCATTAGTAAGCACATACATATGCACCGCAAGCGATCTGCCTGAGCTGAGCAAGCCTGTTGTATAGCCTGTTGCAGAGCCGTAGGTGTAAATCAGCGCCGCTGTTTCGCCCACAATTCTGCCGACTGCAAGAATAACGCCTGCAAGTATTCCGGGCATTGCGCTGGGCAGAATAATTCTCACAATTGTTCTTAGCTTTCCTGCTCCGAGACCGAAGCTGCCCTCACGGTAGGAATCGGGAACAGTCAGCAAAGCCTCCTCTGCGGTACGCATTATGGTAGGCAGCACCATTATAGCCAGCGTAAATGCGCCTGCAAGGAGTGAATATCCCCAATTAAGAGTATAAACAAAGAAAAGCATACCGAAAAGTCCGTAGACGATTGAGGGGATTCCTGCAAGCGTTTCCGCCATTGTGCGGATTACCTTAACGAGCTTGCTGCCTTTTTTTGCGTATTCGGCAAGATAAATTGCCGAGCCGATTCCGAAAGGAACTGAAATCAGAATCGTAAGCAGTGTGAGCAGTACCGTATTGATAATTGACGGCATACAGGATACATTGTCGCTGTTATATGTCAGCGAAAACAGCTCGGGAGTGAGGTTGGGTATTCCCCGAACAAGTACATATACTATAATAAATACAAGTGCCGCTGCGGAAATCAGAGCCGCAAGAGCAACAAGTAAAAGCATAACAAGTGAAAGCGGCTTTCTCTTGTAGGACATAAGCCTTTGCTTAAGGGTAAGCTTGTTTATCGGCTTGATTTCTGCAATTTCAGCCGAACCTGTTTTATCAGCCATGCTTTTCACTCCTACCCTTTATAGCCTGCATTGAAAGCGTAATCAGAAGAATAAATACAAAAAGGACTACGCCTGTTGCGATAAGTGACTGGCGGTGCAAACCTGTTGAATAGCCCATTTCAAGCACAATGTTTGCAGTAAGCGTTCTGAGTCCGTCCGTAAGCTTTGTCGGAATCTGAACCTGGTTTCCTGCAATCAGCACAACAGCCATTGTTTCACCGAGAGCTCTGCCGATGCCGAGAACAACTGCGGCAAGCACACCCGATTTTGAGGCAGGAAGAACAGTCTTGAAAACGCTTCTCTCCTTTGTTGCACCGAGTGCGAGAGCACCCTCGTAATAGCTTTCGGGAACTGCTCTTATTGCAGATTCGGAGACACCGATTATTGTGGGAAGAATCATAATTCCCAGCACGATTGAAGCTGCAA
>CALZCU010000194.1 GCA_945632055.1 uncultured Ruminococcus sp.
TGAAAATGTAATGGGATTCTTGCAGTCGTTTTTCAGACTGTTCGGCTTCAATTCTGAGCTGACCGATCATATTTTGCGCAAATCGGCTCATTTTGCAGAATATACGGTAATCGGTATGCTCCTTACAAGCTGTGCTTACTCCTTTTGCAGAACAAGACCGCACAAGTATTATGCGCAGATACTATTTGCAGGACTTGCAACGGCTGTCTGTGATGAAGCGATACAGCTGAACACACCGGGCAGGTCGGGACAGATAAGCGATGTTCTGCTTGACTTTTCAGGTGTAATTATCGGAGCTGTGCTTATGCTGATAATTTATTTTCTGTACAGGAAAATAAGAAAAATATCGTAGCAACGGTTATGAAAGGATAGGGAAATGGAAAAGGTTAAAGAAATAAAAGGTATTGAATTGCAGAAAGAGAACAAAATGGGTACAATGCCAATGACAAGGCTGATTCTTACAATGTCGCTTCCTGCAATTTTTTCAATGACAATTCAGGCGATGTATAATATTGTCGACAGCATATTTATTGGGCAGTATGACCTTGACGGCTTGACAGCGCTGTCATTTGTATTTCCGTTGCAAATGCTCCTTGTTGCAGTTGCGGTCGGAACTTCCGTGGGTGTAAACTCGCTTGTTTCACGAAAGCTGGGTGAAAGAAATTTTGACGAGGCAGATTCTGCGGCAACGCACGGACTGCTAACCTGCATAGCAAGCTATCTGTTCTTTCTGATACTCGGAATATTTGCGGTAAGACCATTTATCACCGCCTACACCGACAATGCAAAAATTATTGAATACAGCGTTCAGTATCTTACAATAGTGCTTTGCCTTTCGGTTTTTGCGATTGTTCAGATTATGGTAGAAAAAACCTTGCAGGCAACGGGAAATATGATATTTCCTATGCTGTTTCAGCTTACGGGCGCTGTGATTAATATTATTTTTGACCCGATTTTTATTTTCGGTTTTGGAATTTTCCCCGAAATGGGTGTAGCGGGTGCGGCAGTTGCAACAGTGTTCGGTCAATTCTGCGGAATGGTGTTTGCGCTGATAGTGTTATTCTGCGTAAAGCACGAGGTTAAAATTTCCTTTAAAAATTTCAGACTTGACAAACAAACGCTTAAAAATATATATGCTGTTGGCTTTCCGTCAATTATTATGCAGTCGATAGGCTCTGTTATGATAATCGGTCTTAATGCAATTTTAGCTCCGTCTGAAGCGTCTGTAACTGTACTCGGAATTTACTACAAGCTCCAGAGCTTTGTGTTTATGCCCTGCTTCGGACTTAATCAGGGGGTTATGCCGATTATCGGATACAACTACGGTGCAAGAAGCAAAAAGCGTCTTTATTCTGCGCTTAAAAGAGGACTTATTATTGCCGTCATAATTATGACCATCGGTACGGTGCTTATGTGGACAATCCCTGACGCTCTCATTTCAATGTTCGGCGGTACAGAGGAGATTATGAGCATCGGTGAAAATGCTTTCAGAATAATCAGTCTTTGCTTTATCCCTGCTGCCGCAGGAATTTTGCTTACAACGCTGTTTCAGGCGGTCGGCAAGGGCATACGCAGTATGCTTATGTCATTCTGCCGTCAGCTTGTTCTGATTCTTCCGATTGCCTATCTGCTCTCTGTTATTTTTGATTTGAATGCAGTCTGGTACGCATTCCCGATTGCTGAATTTTTCTCATTACTCCTTGCCGTAGGATTCCTTATAAATCTTATCAAGGGTGATTTTAAAAAGCTTGACTCACACTAAGATTTAGAAGGCTTGGTTAATTTCCGTCGCCTCAGTGCATATATTGCATTGAGGTGATATTTTTTGAACGAAGAAAATAAAAATACAATTACATACGATGACGACTGGAAATCTGCAATTAATTACGAATATCCCGTAACAGTTTCTTCCGAAAACACCGAAGAGGATAATCAATCGGAAAATTTTAAAAAGCCTAAGAAAAAAAGCGACTCGCCAAAACAGCTTCTTATCACTATTCAGCTTATAGTGTGCATACTCATTGCTCTTGCGGCTTTTATAATAAAAGGGGTTGGAGGAGATTTTTATGCCGCCGCAAGAGAGGTCTATTATTCACAGCTCAACAATTCTGCAATTTTTGATAATTTCAACAATTCTGATATAGGTGACCTGTTCACTTCCTCCACAAAAGATGAGGTTTAAGCTATTCTCCACCGAAATAAGAGTATCCTATCTTCTTATCTGCTTAGCCGCAATCAGTATTATTCTGAGCTTTTTCGACAGCTTTCTTTGGTGCGTTAGCGCTGTTATTCTGCACGAAGCAGGCCATATTTTTGCAATGTGTTCTTTTGGCTTTCCTCCCGAAAAAGTGAAAATTTCCCTGTTTGAAATCTCAATAGTTGACAGAAAAAGACAGAAAAGAACCTTTAAACAAAATTTTCTAATAATTTTTTCAGGTCCTTTTGCGAATTTTATTTGTTTTATTCTGTTTTATCTGTTATACTTATTAGGCAGTGATATTTTATTCAATCCTGCAATGGCAAATCTGTCTGTAGGCATTTTCAATCTTCTGCCTGTACTGTCGCTTGACGGCGGACAGCTTCTGTATCTGGTGCTCTGCAGATTTTTTACCTATTGCATCTCGGAAAGAGTTATAAATATAATATCGTTTATCATTCTTTTTCCGCTTTCGGCACTCGGATTTTTGCTGTTAATTAATTCAAAATACAATTTTTCGCTGTTGCTTGTCTGTTTTTACATAGTGCTTTCATTGGTGCTTAAAAACAACAGATATTTTTAGCGGACAGCTGTGTATAACTTTATTCGGAGGGATAATATGGTCAGCAGGGAAGTTGAAAAGCTCCTCTTAAAGGTTCAGAAGCCGGGAAGATATGTCGGCGGTGAGCTTAACGAAGTAATTAAGGATAAGAAAAATATAGATGTTAGATTTGCGTTTTGCTTTCCCGACACCTACGAAGTCGGTATGTCGCACCTCGGAATGAAAATTCTCTACAGTCTTTTTAATGAAAAGGACTACATCTGGTGCGAAAGGGTGTTTGCTCCGTGGATTGATATGGAGGAGGAAATGATTAAGAATAATATTCCTCTCTACGCCCTCGAAAGCGGAGATCCATTGTCGGACTTTGATTTTATCGGCTTTACACTCCAATATGAGCTTAGCTATACCAATATGCTTAATATGCTTAAGCTGTCGAATGTTCCGATAAAGAGCTGTGACCGCAATGAGCTTAAGCAAATTGTTGTTGCCGGAGGTCCCTGTGCCTGCAATCCTGAGCCGATTGCTGATTTTGTCGATATTTTCTTTATCGGCGAGGGAGAAGAGGTTGACCTCGAAGTAATTGAAGTGTTCAGACAGTGCCGCAAGGAGGGCAAAAGCAAGGCTG
>CALZCU010000195.1 GCA_945632055.1 uncultured Ruminococcus sp.
GCCTGTTGTTGTAGACTGCGCAATCAGCCCCGATGTGAATGTTCTTCCGATGATTCCTCCGGGAAAAACAATCAACGAAATCATCACAGAAATGTAGACCGAGTACCTCGGTAGGTGATTCGGGCAGACAGCTCGGTTGTAAAAACAACAACGGTTTCCCGACCGTAAAGCAAAGTGTTAAAATCAACTTCGTAGGGACACGGCGTGCCGTGTCCGAGTTACCCACTACGACTACCTTAATGCACAAACAAATCCATATGATTGAATGTTACTGTAACAATTATTAATTATTTATGTTTGATGTTCACTGCGGACACGGCACGCCGTGTCCCTACGAACTGTTAAGGAAAACAACAAATTAAATTAACCACAGAAAACAAGCACTTCCAAAATATACGCACTATTATAAATTCGGAGCGAAGCGACCATTAACTCCACACTCCAAACTATAGTTGTAAAAGGTTCTTACTATGACAAAAGGTGAAATCGCAAAACAGAATTTTGAAAGCGGCTTAAACTGCGCTCAGGCTGTTCTTTTAGCCTTCTGCGACGACCTCGGCTTTGATGCCGATACGGCAAAAATGCTCTCCGCACCTTTCGGCGGCGGTATGGGCAGGCTTCGTGAGGTCTGCGGAACTGTCAGCGGTATGCTTATGGCTCTCGGTCTTGCAAGCAAAAACACGCAAAAGGCTGAGCTTTACAGGGAAACTCAGGCTCTTGCCGACCGATTCAAGGCTGACAACGGCTCGATTATTTGCAGAGATTTGCTCGGACTTCGCATAAAAGGCAAGGATACTCCTGTTCCCGAAAAGAGGACGGACGAGTACTACAAGGCTCGCCCCTGCTCTGAGCTGTGCCGCTATGCCGCCGATTTGCTCGATGAATTTCTTGCAAAAAGCAAAGAGGAAAAAGAATGATTCACGATAACATAAGGCTTATCGCACTCGACCTTGACGGCACAACGCTGACCTCTCACAACACGCTCTCGGACGCAGTAAAACGCTCGATTGAAAAGGCGATTGCCTGCGGAATTGAGGTTGTCGCCGCAAGCGGCAGACCGTATGCCTCTATGCCCGAAAGTGTGCTTGAAATTGAGGGACTTAATTACTCAATCACCTCAAACGGAGCCGCAATCCACGACAAAAGCGGAAAGCGTATCCATTCAAGCCTTATGAGCGAAGCTGAGGTTGTAAAGCTCCTCAGGCTCACCGAGGGGCAGGACTTGATTTTTGAAGCCTACATTGACGGTCTGACCTACTCCGACCGCAGATATTTTGACAACCCGACACGCTACGGGTGCGGCGAGGCTTACATCGACTACGCAAGGGCTTCTCACGGTCAGATTGACGATATGCGAAGCTTTATCTACAGCCACAGAGCCGAGCTTGACGGCATTGAGTTCATCTGCACCGACAAAGCAAAGCGTGAAGCTGTCAGGGAGCTTGTTGCAAGGAACACAAGCGAGATTTACATCACCTCGTCATCGGAGAATTTTGTCGAATTTATGGGTAAAAACGCAACAAAGGGCAATGCAGTCAAATGGATTTGCGACAGTCTTGATATTGATTTGCAAAGCACATCAGCCTGCGGAAATGCAGACAACGATGTTGATATGATTGAGCAGTCGGGACTTGGTGCGGCGGTTGAAAATGCAACTCAGCTCTGCCTTGATTGTGCCGACATAATCGTTCCGTCAAACGACAGCGACGGAATTGTTAATCTCATTGATATTATATTAAAAAAGTCGAGTGTACCGACACGCAATTCGGTGGTGTACCACCGCCGGTAATTTGAGCAGACAGGTTGACATTATCAACCTGTCTGCTCGAACTGCGTGTCGAGGCACTCGACTTTTTTATTATTTCTTCATTGTCTGAAGAGATTTATTTAATAAGCTTAAAGCTCGCTTGCATCAACCCTATTATATTCAAAGCCGTCAATCGTCAGGGTATCGCCCTTGACGGAGTACTCATACTCCTCAGTCATATCGCTTTCCATTTTATAGACTGCGTTAATCTTTGAATTTTCAGCCGAGTACACAGCGTAGTTGAACATTGTGTTGTAAAGATTATGGTACATTACTCCGCTTTCATCGAAGTAAAACGCCTCCTCGTTGTCAGACTTCCACGCTCCGAGCAGAGCCTTGTCGACTTTGGTTTTGCCGGGAGAGGGAACGCAGTTAAAGTCCTTTACCCTTTCAATTGTAGTCGTTGAGCCGTCCTCAATTAAGGTCAGAACGACCTGCGACTTGTCCTCGGAAAATTTATATGTGTATTCTCCGTTCAGTCCGTAAACGAGCTGAGTTTTAATTGTCTTTTTGCCGTTTTCGTCCTTAAGCTCATACTTGCCGAAATATCCTGCGTTGTCAAGAACGAGAGAGGCTTTGCCGTTGCCGTTAAAGCAGAAGGTGAACTTCTTGAACTGTGAGCCTTCGCCGCCGGCAATTTTCCACTCGCCTGCAAATTCATCACCGTTTTCCCTGTCAATGCCGAGCAGGCTCATAAGACTGTCATCGGTAACCTGCGACGATGCGGTTGTTGCCTGAGTTGTCTGCTCTGTTTTTGAAGCGTCGGACGATTCTGATGAGGTATTTCCACAGCCCGAAAAAGCCGCCGCTGACATCACAAGTAAAAGCGCAATAATTTTAGTGTGTATTTTTTTCATATAATCATCTCCGAAATCTGTGATATTTTTCGATTTACAATTAACAATTGTTGTACCCATTTGTAGGGACACGGCGCGCCGTGTCCGGCAGTGAACAGGTAACATAAATGATTCATCATCATTATTGTAACAATCAACCTCGTAGGGGCGGATATTATCCGCCTGGCAGCGTGACGCTACGAGCTGTTATGGAAACCGTTGTAATTATTAAATCCGAGCTGTCTACACGAATTACTAACCGAGGTACTCGGGAGGATAATATCCTCCCCTACGGAGTTGTGCGATACTGTTGCCATTGCAGTTAGTTTGGACACACGCCGTTTTCCTATGAAATGTTAAAACAACCGGCATATAAATTTAAACCACGCAATTTATACTACAATTTTATATTTTAAACACTGCAATGTCAATATACAAAAATAATTCAATAATATATGCTGAAAAATTAAATTTTTTTATTGCTAAACCGAAACGGATTTGTTATAATAAAGGATAACAACAATCGTATAAAAAATTTGTAAAATGGAGGAAAATTATGCTGAATACTAATTACAACGACAAATTCGGCAAGGAAGGACTTACCTTTGATGATGTTCTTCTTATTCCGGGAGAGTCAGATGTTGAACCTAAGAATGTTGATGTATCTACTCACCTTACAAAAACAATCAAGCTCAACACTCCTCTTATGACAGCCGCTATGGATACCG
>CALZCU010000196.1 GCA_945632055.1 uncultured Ruminococcus sp.
GGTGAAAGAATAAATCCGACAGGCAAAAAGCTGTTCAAGCAGGCGCTTGTCGACAACAATATAGACTATATTCTCACGCAGGCTTTAAGTCAGGTTGAGGGCGGAGCAGAGATTCTCGATGTCAATGTAGGACACCCCGAAATCGACGAAAAAAAGATGATGGTGCGTGTGCTAAAGGCAATCCAGAGCGTGTGCGACGCTCCGTTGCAGATTGACTCGACAAAGCCCGATGTGCTTGAAGCAGGCTTGAGATACTACAACGGAAAGCCGATTGTAAACTCGGTAAACGGCGAGGAAAAGAGCCTTTCGTCAGTGCTTCCGCTCGTTAAGAAATACGGTGCGTCAGTTGTCGGACTTACTCTTGACGAAAACGGAATCCCCAAAACCGCCGAGGGCAGATTTGAAATTGCAAAGAGGATTGTCAGCCGTGCAGAACAGCTCGGAATCGACAGAAAAGATGTGTATATCGACTGCCTTACGCTGACTGTTTCCGCCGAGCAGGACGCCTGCCGTGAAACTCTAAAGGCACTTCACAGAGTAAAAACCGAGCTTGGCTGTAAAACCTGCCTCGGTGTTTCAAATATCTCATTCGGCTTGCCGAATCGTGAGCTTGTAAACAGAACATTCCTTACAATGGCTCTTGAGGAGGGGCTTGACCTTCCGATTATTAACCCGAATATTGAGTCAATGACGGGCGCAGTCCGTGCATACAGAGTGCTTTCGGGCATCGATAAAAACTCGGTTGAGTTTATCAGTGCATACAATGACGCCGCTCCTGCGGCTGTTTCTGCTCCGAAAAATTCAGAGGTCGATATTTTCACAGCCGTCTACAGCGGACTGAAAAGCGAGGGTGCTTCAATCACCGAAAGACTGCTTGAAACTACCGACGCAATGCAGATTGTGAACGAGATGCTCATACCAGCGCTCGACAAGGTAGGAGATGATTTTGAAAAGAATAAAATCTTCCTGCCACAGCTCATTCAGAGCGCAAATACGGCGCAGGAGTGCTTTGAGGTAATCAAAAAGCATATTTCAAAGACAAGCGGCTCGCCGGTGAGCAAGGGAAAAATTATTCTTGCGACCGTAAAGGGCGATATTCACGATATCGGAAAAAATATTGTAAAGGTACTGCTCGACAACTACGGCTATACAGTTGTTGACCTCGGCAGAGATGTAGACCCTCAGCTTATTGTCGATACCGCAGTTGAGCAGAATATCAAAATGATTGGACTTTCAGCTCTGATGACCACCACTCTGAAGAGTATGGAGGACACGATAAAGCTTATAAGAGAAAGAAAAGAACTGCAAAATTCCGACGGCACAAGCAAGTGCGTTGTGTTCGTAGGCGGTGCAGTTCTCACAAAGGATTACGCAATGAAAATCGGCGCAGATTACTATTGTAAAGACGCCAAGGAAAGCGTAGATACGGCTAAAAAGGTGCTGGGGTAAAAGATTTTAGTTTACTTCAACAACGGTGATTTCGGGGAGGTTGTTCATTCTCAGAACGGGGTAGGCATCACCCAGACCTGCGGAAACTATCATTTTTATGCCGTTTATGTCAAATTCACCCTTATCGTATTTCGGAAAAAATCCCTGATTCGGTGCGAATAATCCGCCGACAAAGGGAATCTGAACAGCTCCTCCATGCGTGTGACCGCACATTATCAAATCGATGTTGCTGTCCTGCACAATTCCCTCAAGATATTCAGGCTGGTGGTGAAGCAGGATTGTGTAGTGATTTTTTGGTGTTGATTTAAAATCTTCCCAAAACCTTTTTTCATTTGTATTCTTATTGTAATACGGATAGTCAGACAAACCTCCGAGCAGAATTTTCTCACCGTTTATCTCAAGCGTGACCGATTCATTGTCAAGCAGTTTTGCTCCTGTTGAATTGATTTCATTTTTGAAGTCAATTTTGTCTTTCAGTAATAGCTCGTGGTTGCCGAGTACACAGTAGGTCGGCGCAATGTCGGCAAGCTGAGGCAGAAGCTCACGCATCACACGGTCGTCCGATGAAAACTTGTTTACCATATCACCGCCAACAGCGATAAAATCGGGATTTTGCTCCTTGATTTTAGATACAAGCTCGCAGTTTTTTTCGCCGTATTCCTTGCAGTGCAAGTCCGAAATAAATACAAAACGAATTTGTGTATTTATCTTGTCGGAGCTTATTGAATAATTCTTGACCTGAAGAGTGTTTGAACAGTACAGACCGTATATCACCACTGCAACAACGATAGTAAATATTGGTAAAATAACAAATTTAAGTGCTTTTTTCATTTGAGATACCCTGTTTTAAAACTGATTTAATAATGGAATTATGCTTTAATTTACTTTATTTTAATTATATTTATCGGTTTTGTCAAACAGTGTCGGCGAAATTTGTCGGTAATTTGTAGGTCATGGGGATAAGCCTTAAACCTTGTTGAAATCTATGTATTCTTATGGTATAATTAGTAAGTATATTTTAAATTAGGTGTATGATATGAGCAGAGAGTGGAAATTTAATTCTGTTGAGGAAGTTGATATAAATTCAATTACCGGATATAAAGGATTTTACAATCGGTTTTTTAAAAGAATACTTGATTTGCTTCTTGCTATAATCTTTCTTGTTGCTTTATTGCCGGTGATATTGATTATTGCAATTGCAATTGTAATTGACTCCGGATTTCCTGTATTCTACCGTGCCCAAAGAGGCGGATATAAAAATAAACCGTTCAGAATTTTTAAATTCAGAACAATGGTAAAGAATGCGGATAAAATCGGCGGCGGCACAACAGCTCTTAATGACAGCAGAATTACAAAAGTCGGCAATTTCCTAAGAAAAACAAAGCTTGATGAGGTTGCTAATCTGCTTAGCATAATTAAGGGTGATATGAGTTTTATCGGTCCGCGACCCGAGCTTTTGCAATATACCGATGAATATGAGGGCGCAGAAAAATACATATTAGAGGTTCGTCCCGGAATTACGGATTACAGCTCAATCGAATTTATAAACCTTGATGAAATTGTCGGAGCAGAGAATGCGGACGAATACTACGAAAAGTATGTTCTGAAAAAGAAAAACTTGCTGAGAATCAAATACGCAGCTACAGTTTCCTTTTCAACTGATTTGAAACTGTTTTGGCTAACCGTATGGGGTGTAGTTAAAAAAGCGTTCAATTTTATTTTTGTAAGGAAAGACAAGGATGGAATACTTAACTCTTAAAAATTCAGATTTAAAAGTATCAAGAATGTGTATGGGCGGTTGTCCTATGGGCGGCTATGGCTGGGGCTCAAATGTATTGGAAAGTGAGCTTATTGATGCAGTCCATTGTGCGCTTGACAATGGAATTAACTTTTTTGAT
>CALZCU010000197.1 GCA_945632055.1 uncultured Ruminococcus sp.
ATATTTTAAGCTGCCCTTCTTCAAATCCTCAGCCTTTTCTATCGCTTCTTCATCAATTTTAAACGACTCAACCTCATTTTCAAGCTTGTCCACAGCGCATTTTCTCAGAATTGAAGCAATCAGTCTTTCGAGGGTACGAACCCCTGACTCTCTTGTGTAAAAGTCAATCAAAAAGTATATTCCCTTTTGAGTAAACTTAACCTCTTTTGCAGTAAAGCCGCACAGCTCAAGCTGTTTTGGAATAAGGTGCTTTTTGGCAATGTTGAACTTTTCTTCTCGTGTATAGCTGTTAAGCTCAATAAGCTCCATTCTGTCGAGCAGAGGTGCAGGAATTGAAGAAACATCATTTGCCGTAGTAATAAACATTACATTTGAAAGATCAAACGGAATGTCAATATAGTGGTCAACAAATTTGTTGTTCTGCTCGCTGTCGAGAACTTCAAGCAATGCCGAGGTAGGATCGCCCTTGTAATCGCTTGCGAGCTTATCGATCTCATCCAGAATAAGGACAGGATTATTTGTTCCTGCACTTTGAACGGCAGACATTATCCTGCCGGGAATTGAGCCTATATAGGTGCGCCTGTGACCTCTGATTTCCGCCTCATCTCTTACTCCGCCAAGTGCAATTCGCTGACTTTTTCTGCCGATTGCCTTTGCAATAGACTGAGCAATTGAGGTTTTACCTACTCCGGGCGGGCCAGCAAAGCAAATTATCTGCCCCTTTTGCTTATCACTGAGCTTCTTAACTGCAAGCTGTTCAATAATTCTGTCCTTGATTTTTTCAAGTCCGAAGTGGCTTTTGTCAAGCTCCTTGCGGATTTTTGAGATAACAATTTTATCCTTTGAAGATGTATTCCACGGCAAGTCAATTACAGTATCGAGATAGGTTCTGATTACTGACGCTTCCTGACTGCCATACGGCATTTTCATCAGCTTGCGGCATTCCTTGAATAGAGTTTCCTGAGATTTTTCGTCTAAATGAAGCGCCTCAATTCTTTCAGCGTATTCCTCTGCTTCAGCGGCAGGGTTGTCGTCCTCCCCAAGCTCCTCTTCAATTACACGCTTCTGTTCACGCAAAAAGTAATCCCGCTGGCTTTCATCGATGCGAAGCTTTGCTTTTCTTGAAATTTCTTCTTCAATTTTTAAAATAAAATTCTCATTGACGAGAATTTCAAGAACCTCTTCAAGACGGGCAGTTTCCGGAATAATCTCGAGAATTGATTGCTTTGTATGATAATCAAGAATTATATTTGAAGTAATAAAATCTGCAAGCTCTCCCGGAGATTTGCATAACGCAACCTTGAAAATAATGTCGGGCGGCATCTTAGGAGATATTTCCATATACTTTTCAAATTCCTTCTTGACTGTTCTCATAAGAGCAGAATCCCTTGCAGAAATATGGAAACACTCGTCCTTGAGCGGCATAATTTCAGCCATCAGGCACTTTTCATCGAAAACAGGTGTAACAACTTTTGCCCTGCACTGACCTTCAATAACGATTCGTGTGACATTTTCAGGCTGTTTTAACACCTGCACAACCTTGGCGATAACGCCTGTACTGTATAAATCCATAATTGAAGGCTCGTTTTCAACTGCATCCTTCTGAGTTGAAAGAAAAATCAGCTGATCATTTTTCATTGCCTTATTTATGGCAACAATGCTCTTTTTTCTGCCGACATCAAAGTGTATTAAAGATTTAGGAAACACAACTAAACCTCTGAGCGGAAGCACAGGGACGGTTAAATTATTGTTCATTTCAAAATTCATATAAAACTCCTTTCGGAGAATCAACTCCATAAACAATTAATAGCTGTATTGTTTTTGGCAATACAGCTACAATTCACATTATTAAGACGCTGTGTTACGCTTCTGACGCTTCGTTGCATCTTTTTTTGTTAAGTTATTGACTGTAACAGGCGGCTTATCTTTTCTTCTTGTAATTTGCGGAGGTGCGCCGTCAGTTACAACATCTTTTGTAATGATAATTTTTTCGATTGTATTATCTGAAGGGGTTTCAAACATCAAATTCGTTAAAATACCCTCTATAATACCTCTCAGACCTCTTGCGCCCGTATGCTGTTCCTGAGCCTTCTGAGCAATCGCTTTCAGTGCGTCTTCCTCAAAATACAGCTCAACATCATCAAGCTCAAAAAGCTTTTTATACTGCTGGACAATAGAATTTTTGGGAACAGTGAGAATCTTGACAAGAGCGTCAGTATCAAGACCGCTTAAAGCGGTTATAACAGGAAGTCTGCCGATAAGCTCGGGGATTATGCCGTACTTCACAAGATCGTGAGCAGTAACCTCCTTCATCCAATCGGTTTCATCAAGCTCTTTTTTAGACTGAACAAGGGATTCAAAGCCAATCACAGACGAGCCCTTGCGCTTTTCAACAATCTTTTCAAGACCGTCAAATGCGCCGCCGCAGATAAACAGAATATTTTTGGTGTCAATCTGCAAAAACTCCTGCTGAGGATGCTTTCTTCCGCCCTGAGGAGGAACATTTGCCACAGTACCCTCAACAATTTTAAGAAGTGCCTGCTGTACACCCTCTCCGCTGACATCACGGGTGATTGACGGATTCTCAGATTTTCTTGCTATTTTATCAATCTCGTCAATGTAGATAATTCCTCTTTCAGCCTTTTCAATATCAAAATCTGCCGCCTGAATGAGCTTCAGCAGGATATTTTCAACATCCTCACCTACATAACCTGCTTCGGTAAGTGTAGTGGCATCGGCGATGGCAAAAGGAACATCAAGAGCCTTGGCAAGCGTCTGAGCAAGCAATGTTTTTCCGACACCTGTAGGACCGAGAAGCAAAACATTGCTTTTTGCAAATTCAACACTGTCGTCATTAGCAAAAGCACGCTTGTAGTGATTATATACCGCTACGCTCAATGTAACCTTTGCCAAATCCTGCCCAATAACATATTCGTCAAGTATTGCTTTAATTTCTTTAGGCTTTAAAAGCTCTGCGATTGAAGCGGCAGGTGCAGGGGGTTCGGGTTGATTTCTGTACTCGTTTTCCCGTTCAATTTCACCTGACTGCTCAAGGATATTCATACACAGCTCAACGCACTGGTCGCAGATATAGACGCCGTTGCCCTGAATAAGACGACCGGTCATCTCCTGCGGCTTTCCGCAGAATGAACAGTAAATATCCTTATCGTTGTTTTTATTAGCCATCAGCCAATCCTCACCTTATCTTTTTTCAATAACCTTGTCAATAAGACCATATTCGAGAGCCTGCTGTGCGGTCATAAAGTTGTCACGATTTGTATCTCTTGCAATAACGTCAATAGGCTGGCCTGTGTTATCTGCAAGAATCTGATTTAAGCGTTGTTTCA
>CALZCU010000198.1 GCA_945632055.1 uncultured Ruminococcus sp.
TGAAAATGACGAAAAGCCGAGTCACACCGTAACGGTAGCCTGCGGAACAGGCGTTTATCCGTATATGAAAAAAATAATGGGTATGATAAATGAGAAATTTCCGAATATCACGATAAATACTCAGGCTGTAAAAAACAACTTTTTCGGCGGCGGTGTGAATGTATCGGGACTTGTGACAGGCGGAGACCTTATAAATCAGCTCAGGGGAAAGGAGCTTGGCGGCAGGCTGATTATTCCCTCGTCAATGCTCAGATTTGAAAATGATTTGTTCCTTGACGATGTTTCAACTCTTGATGTTGAGCGAGAGCTGAATGTTGAGCTTGTTGCGGTAAACAACAACGGCACCGAGCTTGTAAATGCCGTAATATTACAATAATACGGAAGGGCGATGATAAAATGAACAAACCCGTAATAGCAATAGTCGGCAGACCGAATGTGGGAAAGTCTACACTTTTCAACAAGCTTATCGGTCAGCGACTTTCAATAGTTGACGACACACCCGGCGTTACCCGTGACAGAATTTACGGCGAGGTTGAATGGTGCGGAAAGACTGCGTTCGTTGTAGATACAGGCGGTATTGAGCCGAAATCCGACGATGTAATTCTTGTGCAGATGCGCCGACAGGCACAGCTCGCAATCGACACAGCCAATGTCATTATCCTTGTTACCGACTGCAAAACAGGTATGGTGGCAACCGATATGGATGTTGCTCAGATGCTCCAGAAGTCAGGCAAGCCTGTCATTGTATGCGTAAATAAATGCGATGGTCTCGGCGAGCCTGACCCTGAATTTTACGAATTTTACAATTTAGGCTTAGGCGAGCCTGTTCAGGTATCGGCTGTTCACGGTCACGGCACAGGCGATTTGCTCGACAGAGCCTTTGAGTGCTTCGACTTTGACAATGAAATGGAGAAGGACGAAGCAATAATCAATGTTGCCGTTATCGGTAAGCCGAATGCAGGAAAGTCCTCTCTTGTCAATAAAATAACAAACGAGGAACGCTGTATTGTTTCTGACATTGCAGGAACTACCCGTGACACAATCGACACGCTTGTTGAAAACAAATACGGCAAATTCAATTTTACCGACACAGCAGGACTGCGCCGTCAGAGCAAAATTTACGACAACATTGAAAAATACAGCATAATTCGTGCAAAAATGGCGATTGAGCGCAGTGATGTATGTGTTATTATGATTGATGCAACTGAGGGCGTTACAGAGCAGGACACCAAGGTTGCAGGTCTTGCGCATGAAGCAGGAAGAGCCTGCATAATTGCTGTCAATAAATGGGACGCAATCGAGAAAAATGACAAGACAATGCAGGAGTTCCGCAAAAAGCTTGACGCCGATTTTGCCTTTATGTCATACGCTCCGCAGGTTTTCATCTCAGCAAAAACAGGAATGAGGATTGACAAGCTGTTTGAATACATCGTAAGCTGTAACGATTCTGCAAACCGCAGAATAAAGACAGGTATGCTAAATGAACTTCTTGCACAGGCGACAACCCGTGTTCAGCCGCCCTCGGACAAGGGAAAACGGCTTAAGATTTTTTATATGACGCAGGCTTCCGTAAAGCCGCCGACCTTTGTATTTTTCTGCAATGACGCTCAGCTTTTCCATTTTTCATATCAAAGATACTTTGAAAACAGGATTCGTGAAGCGTTTGCGCTTGAGGGTACGCCTGTAAGAATAATAATAAGAGAACGGGGAGATAAGTAATGGATTTTGATTTTTATCTGAGCTTTGTTACAGTAAATTGGTGGAGATTTGTAATTGTTGCGGTTGCGGCATATCTGCTTGGTAGTATTAACACCGCCGTTATGGTCACAAGAATTGTTACAAAGGGCAAAAAAGACATTCGCCAGCTCGGAAGCGGCAACGCAGGCTTTACAAATGTGCTTCGCAGTGTCGGAAAAGTACCTGCAATAATCACAATCGTCAGCGATGCGCTCAAATGCGTTATAGCGGTAATTCTGGGCGGTATTGTCTTTTCATTTATCGGCACAGAATCTCAGGTGCTGTCAAATGAATTTGTCAACTGCGGAAAGTACATAGCAGGAATATTCTGCATTTTAGGACACTCCTATCCGATTTACTTCCACTTCAAGGGCGGCAAAGGTGTTGTAACTGCGGCGGCGCTTATGCTTGTTGAGGATTGGAGAGTGTTCCTCTGTATTCTTACCACCTTCCTTATAATCTTCCTTGTAACTAAAATTATCTCAGCGGCAAGCATCACCTGTGCGGCTCTTTATGCGCCCTACACCTTTGCTGTTACATTCATATTTGACTATCTCAGCGGTGCAGGATATTCTCTTGCGTATGTTATTCTGTCAACCTGTGCGGCTCTTGTTATAGGTATTTTCGTAGCTGTAAAGCACAAGGAAAACATCAAGCGTTTGCTCAGAGGCGAGGAGAAGAAAATAACTGCAAAAAAATAGACTCGTCTTATAAAAACAATATTGACCACGATAAAAGTTAGCGGTAAAATATAATTGAATTAGTAATAATTCGTAGAAAGGAAGATTATTATGTCAGACTGTATTTTTTGTAAAATAGTTGACGGTTCAATTCCGTCAAAAAAGGTTTATGAGGACGAAAAAATCATTGCGATTTACGACCTTGAGCCGCAGGCTCCTGTTCATTGCCTTGTAATTCCCAAACAGCACATATGCTGTGCAAATGCCATTGATGAAACAAATTCAGAGATTGTTGCGCATATATTTGCAAAAATCCCCGAAATCACAAAATCACTCGGACTTGAAAACGGCTACCGAATTGTAAATAACTGCGGAGATGACGGCTGTCAGACAGTAAAGCATATTCATTTCCACATTCTCGGCGGCAAAAAGCTTGATAATAAGATGGCATAAGAGGTTTTAATGAGTACATATAAGATTAAGATTGCAGGACTTGAGCGTGAGCTTGAAAGATTTCCTGTCAGTGACAAGCTCGACATTGCCGCGTTCATTATGTTCGGCGATGTTGAAATGACCGAAAGAGCGGCTTGTGAGCTTCTCAAAATCTGTCCTGAGCACGATGTTGTTGTGACTGCCGAGGCAAAGGGAATCCCTCTCTGCTACGAAATGGCAAGACAGGGCTGCAGGAATTATGTAATAGCCAGAAAAGGCGTAAAGGTTTATATGCGCAATCCGATTGAGGTTGAGGTTGACTCAATAACAACGGCAAACCATCAGAAGCTTTACCTTGGCGAGAATGACGCAGAATTTCTGAAAGGTAAAAGAGTTCTGATTGTTGATGATGTTATCTCAACGGGAAGCAGTATTGAGGCTTTGGAAACTCTTATTGAGCAGACAGGCGCAAGGATAGTCGGAAAAGCCGC
>CALZCU010000199.1 GCA_945632055.1 uncultured Ruminococcus sp.
AAGCATATATTCGCTCATAAACTCCTTTGATAAAATTTTAAAAGACCCTGAGCCTGCTGTCCATGTGGGAGAACATCTTGAAAGCGGAATAGAAATTATTGTTATGGTGTGGGCAGTTCCCGATGATTATTTTGATGTTTATTATTTTATGCAGGAAAATGTCAAGCGTGTTTTCGATGAAAACGGAATTACAATTCCATATTCCCACATTGTAGTAAAAAACGAAAATGTCGGCTGATTCAGCATGCAAGGGAACCACTGGTTAATCACGCTAAAAAGCTGTTTGCACATTTGTTTCGGAATAATTTTCTAACATTAAAATATAAATTTGGATAAAATTAAATTTATAACAGATAATAATGGTGTCGTATCAAACGGCACCATTATTATTTGTAAGGAAGATTGTTATGAAAAAAGTATTGTTATTACTTTCAGCGGCTGCTATTGTGCTTATGTCATTTGGCGGCTGCGGATTGGGAAATGCAGCCTCTGATGTTGCGTCGGGTGCAGGTAATGCCGCTTCTGATATTATGAGCGGTGCAGGCTCTGCAGTCAACGGAAATTCAAACGGAGGCAATTCCAACGGCGCAGTAACCGACGGCGACGGCATTATCGGAAACGAAGGTACATCCGATAATAACGGTTCGTCAAGGAATAACGGCACATCAAAAACCGAACCGACAACAAATACCGGGGCTGAATCAAGAAATGCGTCTGCTCCTACCACCGAAACAGTTTAATGATTTTATACAATTTCTTTTTTAAACCTCGCAGGAAAACTGCGAGGTTTAAGTTTGAACATAGAATTTTCATACGGCTTTTTCAAGCTCACATTTCAGCTGTCTTATTATTTTCTTTTCAAGCCTTGAAATGTACGACTGAGAAATTCCGAGCTTATCTGCAACCTGCTTTTGAGTATGCTCTTTTTTGCCGTTTAACCCAAAGCGTAGCTCCATAATAAGACATTCCCTTTGTCCGAGATTTGAAACAGCGTTCAAAACCAGCTTTCTCTCAAGCTCGTTTTCAATATTTATGTTTACAGTGTCGGGTTCGCTTCCCAGAATATCGCAAAGCAGCAGTTCGTTTCCGTCCCAATCGGTATTAAGCGGCTCGTCAATTGAGATTTCGTTCTTAAGCTGTGAGGATTTTCTTAAAAACATAAGTATCTCATTCTCAATACACCTAGAAGCATAGGTGGCAAGCTTGATATTCTTTTCGGGTGAAAATGTATTCACAGCCTTAATAAGTCCGATTGTGCCTATTGATATTAAATCCTCTGCACCTGCGCTCGGAGATTCAAACTTCTTGGCAATGTATACAACCAGCCTGAGATTGTGTACAATCAGAGGTTCTCTTGCACTTCTGTCGCCGTTAATAATTTTTTCCATTACGGCGTATTCCTCTTCCTTGCTAAGAGGTGGGGGGAGAGTTTCACTTCCGTTTATGTAAAATACATCATTTTCGGATAAAAAAAGCATTTTCATTTTCAGAATAAAAGTTTGTAAAAGCATAGTTAACCTCTCAATTAAGATTTTTTGAAATTTCATAGGGAATCAAGGCTCTGATTTCACCTTTCATAACATTTTTACATATACCGATATAAACATCATTCACATCAACTCCGTTTATTTTTATCTTGTCAGGCTTGAAGCCCTTAATAATTCCGCTTCCGCCCAAGCTGTTAAAGGGAATAACTCTTGTTTCCTCATCTTTGGGCAGACAGCCGTTCAGAAGCTCCTCTTCGGCAATAATAACATAATCGCCCGAAAAAGGTTCTTTTACATTACATCCGCTGTCGATTTTTGCACACAGCGTCAATGTATTTCCATTCATCTGTATTTCGACATTACAAACACCGCCTCCGCAAACATCTTTCGTCAATCTATTTATGAGCTTAAGAATATAATAACAAATGAGAGTAAGAATAATTAGAATAACAGGGGAGATATTAAAATAAACGGTGTCATTGTATATCTCCATTCCAAGCGGCTTAAAGGAGGTATAGATAAAAATCATAATTCCGCAGAATAAAAATGAAATTACAAAATACACAGTAACTCGCTTGATATAGCTTTTTATACTGCTTCTTCCAAAGGACACAAAAACAATTAACGAAGCGGTTAAAAAGTCAAAAAGAATGTTAAGACCGAATGGCATAGCAGGGAGCAGGGCAACTAAGCTGAAAGCTCCGCCAACAAGACTGCCTGCTATCATTCTGCCGAGTGATACATTGATGTGTAAAAATATTCTGGTACACATAATAATGTAGAAATCAATAAATATATTTACGGTAATCAGAACATCTATGTAAACCGTTTTCATTATTTTCACCCCATATAAATTATTACACAATCATAAAATAATAAATGTCAAAATATGTATAGGAGGTAAATTAAAATGCTTTTAGGAATTGTTATAGGAATGTTTATCGGAGCTTTCATTGGAGTCAGTATAATGTGTCTGTTTTATTACAATAAAAATTAAAAGTCGAGTGCCTCGACACGCAATTCGGCGGTGTACCACCGCTGGTAATTCGAGCAGACAGATTGATATTTTCAAACCTTCTTCGCCCGACCGTTTTCGGACAAATTCCAATAAGGCTAAAAAAGCCGACTCAGTTGAATTACATCAATTGAGTCGGCTTTTTTGTTATAGTGTTGTTATAGTATAAATAAAATATACTTATGATTTAAGATTGCGTTCTCCGATAAACAGAATTGCAAGCATTCCCGAACCTACATGAGCGCCGATTACGGGACCGATGTCGCAAATCTGAACTTCCTTACACATTCCCTTAACAGCCTTTTTCAGCTCAGCAGCGCCTTCTTTATTGTCGGCGTGAGCAACAAAAACAAGATTGTTCTTTGCGTCAACGCTGTCACGCTCAAAATGCTTTACAAGAGTAGGAATAACATTGCTCTTTCCTCTGATTTTACCGACATTTATAAGGTGGCCACCGTCATCAACGCTGATAAGAGGCTTTATTTGAAGTGCCTTGCCGAATGTGGCTGTAACAGCAGAGATTCTGCCGCCTCTTTTAAGCTGGTCGAGGTCATCAACAACAAACCAATGGCATATCTTAAGTCTTGTTTCCTCAATATATTCTGCAAGCTCCTCAATAGTTGCTCCCTCGGCATATTTTTTGCCTGCAAGATAAACAAGATAGCCAAGTCCTGCGGAGTCACAAAGAGAATCAATCGCAATAATTTTTCTGTCGGGATACTTTTCCTTAAGGTCCTTAACCGCCATCAGACAGGTGCTATATGTTCCGCTCAATCCCGTTGAAATGCCTGTATAAATGACATCTTTACCTGCCCT
>CALZCU010000200.1 GCA_945632055.1 uncultured Ruminococcus sp.
TGTCATTTTGCAAGCAAAATGACTGAGGGGTGGAGATGAACTTTTCCGATAAAATGTAAGTTCATCTAACCTTCCACCCTTCCGTCACTGCATTGGCAGTGACACCTTTTTCTGCGAAAACGGCAACCCTTTTGTCACTTCGTGACATTTCCCCTAAAAGGGGAATTTCCTCAAGGGAAGGCTTGGCTATATCATAAAAGTTGACTATTGTTAATTTTTTGTTCCTACTTTTTAGATATGCTGTTAAATACAGCTCTGTTTCCCGACAATGTTTTTATTACGATTTGTTGGTGTTGATTGCTCATAGGTTAGCTGTAATACTGCGGAACGGTCAAGACCGTTCCCTACACTTTTATTCTCAACAACACGCAACATTACAAATTCGGAGCGAAGCGACCCTCAATTGTTAATTGTAATTTGTTAATTGTTAATTTTTCGGTCGGGCAACCGCCGATAGAATTATAAACGACCTGTCTGCCCGAATTACCTGCGGTGGTACACCGCCTCGCTTAGGCGAGCTGGAAATCTCTTATGTAGCTGTCAATGGTTTTCTTGATGATTTCCTTTGCCTTTTTTGCTCCGCTGATTTCGGTAACGGTTGTTGTCTTGTCAGCCTCAAGCGACTTGTAAACCTGGAAAAAATGCTGAATTTCCTCAAAGTAGTGCTTAGGAAGCTCTTTGATATCACTGTAGCAGTTGTAGTTCGGGTCGTTGACGGGAACTGCGATAATCTTCTCGTCACAGCTGTCGTTGTCAATCATATTGAGAACACCGATAGGCTTGCACTCAACGAGCGTCATCGGCTGGATAGTTTCACTGCACAGAACAAGCACATCAAGCGGATCGCCGTCATCTGCGTAGGTTCTGGGAATAAAGCCGTAGTTTGCAGGATAGTGAGTTGAGGTGAACAGCACCCTGTCGAGCTTTAAAAGTCCTGTTTCCTTGTCAAGCTCATATTTATTCTTGCCGCCCTTTGAAATTTCAATTACAGCGTAAAATCTTTCGTTTGTAATTCTCTTTGGTGAAATATCGTGCCAGATATTCATAATCCATTTCCCCTTATCAATAATATAAGATAATTATAAAATAAGCTGCGGTCATTGTCAACCGCAGCTGTTGTTATATACTCACTTTTTGATTTTTTCACAGATAAGCTTGATAAGCTGAATGATAACTGTGGGAATGAACGCAAGCAGTCCGATAAAGCCGACCTGTGCGCCTGTGAGAACAGAAACGCTGAACAGGCTGTGCATAAACGGTACGAACAGAACGAATGAAAGCAGGAATACTCCGAGGAAAAATGCCGCTACACTGTAGATATTTGAGGTGAAGCCGAGTCTGAATATTGAATGCTTGCTTCTGCAGTTGAAGCCGTGAAACAGTCTTGCAAGAGTGAGAGTTGCAAAAGCCATTGTGCTTGCGGTTGCGGCGTTGGTTTGCAGACCGATGAGAAATGCGGTAAGCGTTGCGGCTGCAATCAGCGCACCCTGAGAAAACATAAGGAAGGTGAAATCCTTTGTCATTATGCCTGTTTTCGGGTTTCGTGGCTTCTGAGAAAGCAAGTCCTTCTCGGGCTTTTCCATACCGATTGCAATTGCAGGAAGCGAGTCGGTCAGAAGATTGATAAACAGCAGATGAACAGGCGCAAACGGTACGGGAAGTGCAAACAGAGATGTAATCAGCACTGCGAAAATGCCTGCCATATTTCCCGAAAGCAGGAAGAGAATTGCATTTTTGATGTTTCTGAAAACATTTCTGCCGTTTGCAACAGCCTTGATTATCGTTGCGAAGTTGTCGTCCTGCAAAATCATTGAAGCAGCGTCCTTGGAAACCTCAGTGCCTGTAATGCCCATTGCAACACCGATGTCAGCTTTTTTGAGTGCGGGAGCGTCATTCACTCCGTCACCTGTCATTGAAACGATGTTGCCCTTTTTCTGCCACGCTTCAACAATTCTGATTTTATTTTCGGGAGATACACGGGCATAAACGGAGATTTTCTCAATCTTGCTGTCAAGCTCTTCATCGCTCATTGCGTCAAGCTCAAGACCTGTTACGGAGATGTCACCGTCACGGAAAATTCCGATTTGCTTTGCAATTGCAGTAGCCGTAATCTTGTGGTCGCCCGTAATCATAACAGGCTTAATTCCTGCTCTGATTGCGTCTGCAACAGCCTGCTTCGACTCCTCTCTGGGCGGGTCAATCATTGAAACAAGTCCGATAAAGGTGTAGTCGTATTCCGTGTCGGTGCTAAGCTCCTCGTCTGACTCCTTGTAGGCAAAGGTCAGTACACGAAGTCCCTCCTCGGAATACTTTTTATTCTGTTCGAGAATTAAAGCCTTATCCTCATCGGTTATCGGTCTTACTCCGTCCTTGGTGGCAATGCTCACGCATCTGTCGAGAATTACATCAAGCGCACCCTTTGTAAGAATGTGCGACACTCCGTGCATTTTGTACTTTGTGCTCATCATCTTTCTGTCGGAGTCAAAGGGAACCTCCTCAACTCTCGAAATTGCGCCCCTCATTATGTTTTCGTCATAACCGATATTGCGGAAGGTTTCAAGCAGAGCATACTCTGTCGGGTCGCCTATTCCCTTTCCGTCAACAATGCTTGAATCGTTGTTCAGCACCATATCATAAAGCAGATGTCTGTGGCTCTCAATATTGAGGTCAAGCTCATCTTCTCTTATGCTTTCACCGTTCACATAAATTTTTTGAACAGTCATTTTGTTCTGTGTAAGCGTTCCTGTTTTGTCCGAGCAGATAACGGAAACACAGCCGAGGCTTTCAACCGCCTTCAAATCCTTGATAACGGCATTTTCCCTTGCCATTTTCTGAGTTCCCATCGCCTGAACGATTGTTACGATTGAGCCGAGCGCTTCGGGAATTGCGGCAACGGCAAGTGCTACTGCAAACATAAGAGCATTCAGAATTGTGTCCTGAGTAACCTCGCCTGCCTGCCACAGGTTAAGTCCGAATACAACTGCACAGATTATCATAATCACGATTGCAAGCATCTGCGAGAACTTGTCAAGGCTTACCTGAAGCGGAGTTTTCTTCTCCTTTGCAGAGTTCATAAGCGAAGCAATTTTGCCTATCTCGGTGTTCATTCCCGTTGCAGTAACGGCAACAAGTGCTCTGCCGTAGGTTACAAGACTGCCAGAGAATACCATATTAGTCCTGTCTGCAAGCGGAACCTCGCTTTCAATAGCTCCGTCACATTTTTCGACATTTGTCGACTCGCCCGTCAGCGAGCTTTCGTTGACCTGCAGGGAATAATTGTTGATTATTCTTCCGTCGGCAACAACCAAG
>CALZCU010000201.1 GCA_945632055.1 uncultured Ruminococcus sp.
CTCAAAGGAAACAGGTGGCACAGGACTTGGACTTGCAATTGTAAAGCATATTGTGGAACGCCACGGAGGAAGCGTTTCGGTGGAAAGCGGAGAAAAGGGAACGACATTTACTGTTGTTTTTTGATTTAATATTTAGTTTATAAATATTATATTGATAATAATTATTGGTCGGAGCATTACTGTATGAGATGCTTCGACCATTTTTTGAGTCCTTGAAATAATCTGCTCACTTAAGAACCTCGGTGAGGACATTTCCCAGAAGCTCGCCGGTGTATTCCGCTTCTTCAATTGAATTTGCCTCTGCGCCGACCTCAATCAACAGCGAGCCGTCGCAGACATATTCGTTGTACGCAAAGTAGCCGAAGCTTATCGGGCGGGTCATTCCGGGGTACATCTTTTCGGCGGTATCCTGAATTTTGAGCGCAAAGCTGAGGTTGTTCTGCCAATTTTCAAAGCCCCTTTCACCGTCTGTATCACAGCCCGACAAAATCATTATCTGCGCTCCCTTTTTGCCGTTGTATTCAAAAACAGGCTTTACTTTGTTGTCATCTGTGCCGAGAGCGTCACGATGTATGTCAAGCACTACCTTTATTTCGGGATTATCCTTCATATCACTCTGAACAGTCTGAACGCTTCTGTCGTAGGAGCCGTTGTAGGTTGAATCGTGAATCGTTTTGTCGTGCAGAGTTTTTATCCCCTTGCTTTCAAGTGTTCGGGTGATTGCATCGCCCACTGCAACAACGCTGAAATTGCTGTCCTGCGTTCGTGAGTAAAAGCTCTCGTAAAAGTAATCGACATCTTCGTCTATGTACGCTTCCGTTGTGTGGGTGTGGTAGATAAGCACCTGCGGCGAATTGGTTTTCTTCTTTACGCTGAATGTGAGCTTGTCGCTGAGTATTTTGTCGAAATCAAGGTCAAGACCTGTTTTGTTTTTTATGTAGCCGTTTCCGACCTCGGTTGCTCCGCCCGAAATCGTCCGTTCCTCAATGCTGTATTTTGCTTCGCCCTTATGCTCTGCAAAGGAGTCGTAATAATCGGATTTGTCACGCTTTTTGACTGAGCTCGTTTCCGCTTTAGGAGCTGTTGTCGGCGTCTGCTCCTGTGAGGGTTCGTTGGGTTCGTTCTTTTTGTCTGCCTTTTTGTCGCTCCCGCTTATATACTGCCCGTCCGTCAGCGTGAATGCCGCCGCAAGCACTGCCGAGTCATTGGGATTGAAGCACTCGGGCAGTCTGCGCAGTATGCAGAATACAGCCGTAAGCACAAGCGTAAAGGATAAGGTGAGCTTTGCGGCTGTCTTTAATTTCCTCGACTTTTTCAAATAATCACCCGCTTTATTCTCTATATATATGCAGGTGATTTTTTTATATGATATATATACAATTAAGATACATTTATATGGTATAATTATATTATATTAGAGATTACCGGAAGCTTACGGAGGAAGAGTATGACAAGGATTTTGATTGTTGAGGACGAGGAGCATATTGCAAGGCTCATTTCAATGGCTCTTTCGCATATAGGATATTCCTGTGAAATTGCAAATGACGGAGAAGCAGGAGCGGATATGATTGAGCGGAACAGATACGATTTGATTCTGCTTGATATAATGATGCCAAAAATTGACGGCTTTGAGCTTATGGAGTATATAAGGGATTACGGTACTCCCGTTATTTTTATCACAGCAAAAAACAGCGTAGCCGACAAGGTCAAGGGCTTGAAGCTCGGTGCTGACGATTATATCACAAAGCCGTTTGATGTTTCCGAGCTTCAGGCGAGGGTTGAAACTGTTTTAAGGCGGTACAGCAAATCGGAGAAAATGATTTGCTCGGGCAGTATCACAATTGATACAGGCTCGAGAATTGTCTGCAAAAACGGAAAGCCTGCTGAGCTAACGCTTAAGGAATATGAGCTTTTGCTCCTGCTTGTCAGGAACAAGGGTATTGCGCTTTATCGGGAAACTATTTACGAGCAGGTCTGGCACGAGCCGTATATGGGCGACACGAGAACGGTGGATTTGCATATTCAGAGGCTCAGAAAAAAGCTTGACCTTAAGGAGAACATTCAGTCTGTTTATAAGGTCGGGTACAGATATGTAGAGTAGGGTGAAGAATTTGAAATTTGCTTGGAAAATATTTTTTGTTTCATTTCTGATTATTGTGGTTTCCTTCGGCGCAGGCGGATTTTTGCTGATTAATTCTGTGTTCACAAGCACGCTTGATGAAAAAACCAATGCCGCCGCCGACAACAACAGCTACATTGCATTGTCGTTTTATGCAATGTATTCCAACGCAAGCGCAATGGGCTACGGAGAGGAGTCAATTGACTATGTCATAAACAGCTTTTTAAAGCAGGTGTCAAACGGAAATCCCGACACGCAGGTGAAAATCGGTTATCCGAGTCAGCTTACCGAATTTGACGATATTACATTCATAACAAAGCTCGAAAAGGAAATGCAGAATCAAAGAATTGTGCGGAGCGAGGGAAAGTTTTATTTGCAGTCGGTGAGCCGTATTCTGATTTCAAACAGGGACATTTATATCGAAACGGTTACGGACATCAGCAGTATTTATGCCGACAGGGACAATTACTGCGGAATTTTCCACCGGATACTTCTGCTTATGGCTATGGCAACCTCGCTGGTGCTGTGGCTGTTCTCGAAAATTCTGACAAGACCGCTTGTAAGGCTTTCGTCAGCCGCAGGGGAAATTGCTCAGGGCGATTTTTCAAAAAGAGTTGAAATTTCAGGCTCAGGTGAAATCAAGGAGCTTTCAGAGAGCTTTAATACAATGGCTGAGAACATTGAAGACTACACCGACAAGCTGAAAAAGGCGGCGCAGGACAGGGATAATTTTGTCGCAAACTTTACTCACGAGCTGAAAACACCGCTTACATCTGTTATCGGCTACGCCGATATGCTCCGCACCTATGAGCTTGACTTGGACAAACGCAGACAGTGCGCAGAGTATATCTACAGAGAGGGCAAAAGGCTTGAAAGACTTTCGATAAATCTGCTTGAAATAATTGTAATGAAAAACAGCAGTATAAGCTGTGAAAATATAAATACAGATTATCTGCTCAGAGAGCTTAAGGGAAGCGTTGCCTTTTTGCTGAAAAAATACGGAATTACTCTTGAAGCACAGCTTGAAAGCGCAGTTGTTTTTGCAGAGCCGTCACTGCTTAAAACGCTGATTTATAATCTGATTGACAATGCCTGCAAAGCATCAGAAAGCGGTCAGACTGTTGAGGTGTGCGGAAAAATTGACGGAGAGCGTTACTGCTTTACGGTCAGGGACAGCGGAAAG
>CALZCU010000202.1 GCA_945632055.1 uncultured Ruminococcus sp.
TTTTAAGAAAACAGCTTACAATTTACGGCACATGGAATTCAAGCTACAGCGATACACATAAGAGCGACTGGAATCTTGTGGTTGACGCTATGGCTTCCGGAAAAATTGACGCTGAAAAGCTTATCACTCATAAATTCGACCTTGAAACAATGGACAAGGGTCTTGATATTATGAAAAACAATACCGAATTTTTTGCTAAAATTATGGTTGTTAATGAAGACTAAAGAGGTGTTTTAATTTGAAAGGAATGCTTTCTCCGTCGTTGATGTGCGCAGATATGCTCAATCTTCAGTCCGAGATTGAAGCACTCGACAATCTGGGCGTTGACTATGTTCATCTTGATTTTATGGACGGCAAGTTTGTTCCGAATATTACGCTTGATGCCTCTCTGATTAAATCGGTCAAGAGTGTTCTTAAAAATATGAAGAGAGATATTCATATTATGGCATATGAGCCTGAACAGTATTTTGACCGAATGGATATCGGGGCAGGTGATATAGTTGCGGTTCATTATGAAGCCTGCAACAATCTTCACGATGTTCTCGGTGAAATTCATTCCAGAGGTGCAAGCGCCTTTGTTGCGATTAGTCCGGATACCAAGACTGATGTGCTTGCCGATTTTCTTGACGAAATTGACGGCGTTCTTGTTATGACGGTTTATCCCGGATTTGCAGGTCAGCCGATTGTTGAGGGTAGCTTTGACAAAATTTCGGCTGTCAGAAGCATTATTGATGAAAGCAACAAAGATATAATTCTTGAGGTTGACGGTCATGTCAGCTGGGATTTATGTCAAAAAATGCGTGAGTGCGGTGCCGACTTGTTTGTTGCCGGTTCTTCTTCCGTATATTCAAGGGGTATGGAGCTTGATGAAGCGGTAAACAAAATGATGAAGCTAATAAACTAAATTCGGGGTGTACTTTTTTGGATTATAAAATCGAGGTTAAAGAGTTATTAATACAGGACCGAAAAATGGTTCTCACAATAATGGGCGAAGTGGCTGACAAATCCATTAATTCTCATTTTTTATCTAAACCGAAAATCGTTCTGCATTTTTTCAACGGCAAAGAGGACAGACGAATCCCGTTTGTGCTTTCAAATGTGACATATGTTGACGGAAAATGCTTTTTCTCGGGAAGATATACTTACAGGCTTGATTTGCTCTTCTGGAAAACAAGAGCAGAGTTTTTACCCTTTGAAATGTATCTCAATTTTGGCTTTGAGGGCTTTTACGAGGAAAAAATCAATATTGATTTGATGCCTGAGGTATTTGAAACCGACGACAAATGCTTTGCCTATACTTACGAAGGAAATCACTTTAAATTCATTCCCAATAAAAAGAAAATTGTTCACACGCCTGTTGGCAGATTTTTTGTGGGATTTTTCAATTTCCTGCTTAAATTTGTTCAGTTCATTTTTGCTATTCTGATGATTCCGCTGTTCCTCATTGACGGCTTGCTCAGGTTTACCGAGATTAAACGCTTTCCTGCAAGGTTCAACGATGAAAGCAAGGTTAAACGGCTGTTTGCGTTCGTTTTCTGGCGTTTCTCTCAGATAGCAATGAACAAGGTGTCCTTGTGGACTGCAAAGCGTTTTATTTTCAAAAACTGTTACAAATTCTATAAGCTCAGAAAAGTTCAGAACAATAAAATCACCTTCATTTCTTTAAGACGAGATGATATTTCGGGAAATTTTGCTTTTGTTTACGATAAGCTCAAGGATGATAAAAGTCTGAAAATTGATTTTATTCTTAATGAGCATACAATTTCCCTTATGTCATTCAAGGAAATCAGAACATTTACAAAGGCTTGTGCAACAAGTAAGGTTATTATTCTTGATGAGTTTACTCCGCAGATTCACTATATTGACTTAAAACCCGAAACAAAGCTTATTCAGCTCTGGCACGCCTGCGGTGCATTTAAAACCTTTGGATTTACAAGACTTTCAAAGCCAAAGGGCTCTCCTCAGCCTACAAGAAATCACAGAAGCTATGACTATGTTACAGTCAGCTCAACCTACTGCAAAAAATGCCATTCAGAGGGCTTTGGAATTGCAACAGACAATGTTGTCGCCACTGGTATTCCGAGAACAGATGTTTTCTTTGATGAGGAATACAAAAAGCAGGCAAAAGAGAAGTTCTTTGACGCTCATCCTCATTTCAAGGATAAAAAGATAATTCTTTTTGCGCCTACCTTCAGAGGAATGGTGAAGGAAACAGCTTTTTATCCGACTGAGATGTTCGACTTGAAAACAGTTTGTGCAGAGTTGCCCGAGGATTGCGTTTTCATTGTCAAGCACCATCCATTCGTCAAGGATAAACAGCCTATTCCCGAGGAATACAGCGACAGAATTATCGACTTGTCCGAGGATACTGAGCTTAACGACCTTTTGTTTGTTACAGATGCAATCATTACAGACTATTCTTCGCTTGTGTTTGAAGCATCACTGCTTGATATTCCTATGATTTTCTATGTTTTTGACCTTGAAAAATATATTAATCAGCGTGACTTCTACTTTGACTTTAAGCTTTATGCGCCGGGCAAGATAGTGTATTCTCAGGAGCAGTTAATTGATACAATCAGAAAAGAGGACTACTGCACAGAGAAAATCAAGCCGTTTGCCGAGATGTTCTTTGACCATCGTGACGGAAAGTCTACTGAGCGTGTTGTTAACTTGATTTATGAAAATTTAAAAAATAATGCTTGACAAGAAAGAAAAGATGTATTATACTTATTAGGTAAAATAAAGCAAAGCAGAAATGCTTTCACCTGTGGGGTGTCGTCTGCACGGGTCAATACCTTAACTTTTGTTATGTATTGTTATGCGGACGGATGTATTTCTGTCCGCATTTATTATTTTTAAGGGTCTTTGGAGGTGCTTAACCATCGGCAAGAAAGATAATATTCAGATTAACGAGGAAATTCGTGACAAAGAACTCAGAATAATCGGTTCTGACGGTCAACAGCTCGGTATTATGTCCGCAAAGGATGCTCTTAATCTTGCAGAGCAGAAAAACCTTGACTTGGTAAAAATCGCTCCGCAGAGCAATCCGCCCGTATGCAAAATTATGGACTACGGAAAATACCGTTTTGAACAGGCTAAAAGAGAAAAGGAAGCAAGGAAAAATCAACATGTGGTTGATATAAAAGAAGTAAGACTTTCGCTCAACATTGATACCCATGATTTTAATACCAAGCTCAACAATGCTCTTAAATTTATCAAACACGGCGATAAGGTCAAGGTTTCTATCCGTTTCAGAGGTCGTGAAATGGGACATC
>CALZCU010000203.1 GCA_945632055.1 uncultured Ruminococcus sp.
GCGCTCCATATTCTCACGGGGCATCCGCTGATCCTCTACGATTAGCACCTGCTTCATTGTGTTTCCTCCTTTGCTTTCGGTACGGTCACTGTCAGTGCAAAGACCGGCTCTGACTGAATTTCCATAGTACCTCCCAGATTTGTAATGTGGTTGTAAAGATTCAGCAGTCCGCCTTTGGGCGTAACTTTACTTTTGTGAGGTTTTCCGTTGTTTGTGATTCGTATTGAAAAGTAATTGTCATCTTCCTGTATATCAATTTTGAGAATTGTTGCATCGGCATGACGAACGCTGTTTGTAAGGCACTCACGCATTGCTATCAAAAACACCCTGTACTGCTCCTGCTGTTGCGGCAATTCTCCGTTAAGCTCCACTTTTACACCGATTGTATCGGCGTCACGCATAAATTCTGCAAGCTCGCCACGTTCCAATGGATATTCATTATCATTTTTAATTGCGCTTACTGCTTTTTGAAACAGACTTACTGCGTCAGCGGTTTCTTCCGTAGTCTGCTCCTGCTGCAAAATCTGACGCATTGCAATTATCCCTGCACTCATACGGTCATGAAGTCCTGTTTTAGCCGCCAGTAACTCCTTTTCCTTTGTCATAGTTGAAACATTGTCCGAAAGCACCTTTAAATCACGTGATATTTTTTCGAGCTGTATGGTCTGCTCCTTTAGTTTCAGGTTCTTTTCATAAAGCTCTGTCACATCGGAAAATATGACCTCTGTATAGACAACACCGTCGGAAGCTGTTATCTCTGTCTGAGAATATCTCCAAGCCTTTCCGCTCGGAAAAAGGTAAGTTTGCCTGACATCGGCAAGCCTGATTATACTGCTTTTTGTATCGCATTCCTCCAGAGCCTTCTGCAATTCGGCAAATGACTGCATATCGCTTTGCGCCAGACTGCGGAACAGGCGATGCATCTGAAGATTGCACAGCTTGACAGCACCTGAGGGAGCAAAATAACAAATTCCGTCAGGCAGCGTATCTATTGCCTGCTTGACAGAACTGCGGCTGAGATTTTTACCTCTTTGACGATATTCGACCACAGCTTCACAAATCAGCAGTACGCTTGATACTCCGACAATGCACCACAGCAGCCACATCGGCAACGGCAGCAGGATTTCGTACGGCTGTTGTATATTAATTTTCATCAACGCTTCTCCCAATATTGATATCAGTGCAAACAGAATCAGGAAAAGACCGACATTCAGATATCTGTTACATTTACTTTGAAATCTGTAACGAGAAACAATTAAATAAAACAAATTTACAATCAGCAAAAAGAAAAGACAAACCAGAAGCAAGGATTGCTCTGCTGACGACGCCTGATAAAAGGTAGTCACGACTGTTCACCTGCCTTTTTTGCCCGGAGCGTAAAACACCATACGCCGTCCTCAAAATGACTGCTTTCTGCAAGCTCGGAAAAATCATCAAGCAGACTTTCGCACTCCACTTCCAGATGAAAGACGACAGAATCTTTAAGACTGCGGGCTTTCAGCCAGACTGAACGCATATCATCTATGGCGGCTTCCGTCACTGATTCAAAAAAGTCATACACACGAATGGCATCCGTTGTATCAATCTTATTGTTACCGGGAATATCAATAGCGCACTCTACGCCCATAAGCTCAAGATTTGCAAAGGATTCTTCAAGGCACAGCGACAGTTCCGCCGTATCGGTTGTTGCTGATTTCTCGCCGATAAACATTAAGTTGCCCCTGCGTTTTATGTAAGCGCCTATTACTGCAATTTTTGCAAGCAGACTGCGGCGCTTTTCATAATTTGTTTCCGTATTGTACTGAGCAAAAAGACTGTCAAGCAAATCAATCTGATGCGCAGTCTGATCCTGCAAAAGATCATACAGACGGTTCTTTTCCTGTAGGGTATTTATTTTAAGCTTTGTACGATAGTTTTCCTGCTCAAGAAGATTGCTTTCTGCAATCGTCTCTTTATTTTCCTCAAGCTCTTTGAGCAAAGCGGCTATATCTGAAATATCCTCCAGCCAAAGAACATGACCGCCTTCGATTGGATTGCTTTTAAGTACGGTATTTTTATCAAGGCTGACAGCTCCGTTTTCTGCCGACCGCATAACATTTTCCGAAAGCTGTGGTGAATTGGCAGAAGTGTATCGGATATTATAGTCGGTATCGGTAATCTGCGCTTTGAAGGTTCCGGCTTCAAACAGTGAATCATATCCCGTATTTGTCTGTATCAGACCGCATTGGATACAGCTTTCCAGTATTGCCGTAAACATAAGGCACTGAACCGCAGTAAGATCTCCGCCGATAATTCGCATCCACTCGGCACCGCTTGCATAGATAATAGCATATACAATGCATATGCAAAGCAAACTAAGCGGCAGATATTTTTTCCTTTGAGATAATCGGCATTTGATTACCATAATAGTAAATGATGTCAAGGCGCAGATGATTTCCCAACCAATTACAGGAAAGTATCCGAAAACATAGTCGTAATTCTTGTCTGACCATACTTCTCCGGCAGGAAAATCAAAAACAAGCTGATGGAAATCGTTTGTCACTACCAAAAGAAGGCAAAGCACGGTAGGAATATATAAAAGCGATGTCCATTTTGGCAGACGGTAATTTTCCGGCTTACCCAGTGACATTGAAACAAATACGGAAAAAAGCGGAATGAAAAGCATCGGAAAATAGTACCAATACCATAGCTGTCTTGACAAAGCGGGATCAGATACAAAATAATATTTCATTGACCTTATGACAAACCAAAAAACATTAAGTAAAGCTACAGCAACCAGATTACGGCGCACCTGTGCCTGAACAATCCGCTTACTGACGGAAATACCCCACCCGATATACAGACCGATATAGATAAAAGTGCGTAACATTCCGAGAGTTATAGGATAAATACCGTTATTTCCTAAAATGCGGAAAACGACAGCGCAAACAATCAACAACACAACAATTATTGCGGTATTTTTATTCCTATTAATGGATTTTGTCATATATTTCGCTCTCTTTCCCTGATAAAAAGAAATATCAATTTAATTGCAAATTTTATATACATTAAATTATATCATATATTCAGGAAATTTTCCATATCCAAGTTTAAACAATGTCTGTACGCTGTTTAAGTCTAAACAGCAATGTGCTTTTACCACCCTTTTCTCTATATCGTTGTTCTGTTTTTATTAACCCGGCTTTTTTCAAATCCTTAATAGCTCTGCGTACTGTGGCAGGTGACAGCTTTATGTCACCTGCTATTGTTTTTACGGATGGCCACCAT
>CALZCU010000204.1 GCA_945632055.1 uncultured Ruminococcus sp.
ATTATGGCTCCCGAAGCAATGAAGGTTCCTGTTGAACAGCAGAGTGCGGCGGCTGAGAAATTTGCACAGGAAAATCTTTCGGCATTCAACGCAGCACAGAACGGCTTTGTTGACGGAATTGTTGAGGAAGCTCAGCTTCGTCAGACTCTTATCTCGGCTCTTGATATGCTCTCAGGCAAGCGTGTACCGACTCTCTCAAAGAAACATTCTACAATCTGATTTAATAATAACTTGTTAAAATAAAGGGGAAATAAAAATGAAAAATTTAAGAATTACAGTAAACGGCACAGCTTATGATGTTCAGGTTGAGGAGCTTGGCACATCTGCTTCTCCTGCTCCCGCAGCAGCACCCGCAGCAGCTCCTGCTCCTGTTGCAAAGCCCGCAGCTCCTGCAGGCGCAGCAGGCTCGGTTGTTGTTAAGGCTCCTATGCCCGGCACAGTTGTTAATGTTGTAGTTTCCGCAGGTCAGGCTGTAAAGTCTGGCGACGACCTCGTATTTATCGAGGCTATGAAGATGGAAACTCCCGTAAAGGCTCCGCAGGACGGCACAGTTGCAACAATAGAGGTTGCAAAGGGCGAGTCTGTTGATTCGGGTAAGATTCTTGTAACTCTCAACTAATTTGATAATTGACGAAAGGGATGTCCAAAATGGCAAAGAAAATCAGAATTACCGAAACTGCCCTGCGTGACGCTCACCAGTCGCTTATTGCTACAAGAATGACAACTGAGGAAATGCTCCCCATTCTTGATAAGCTCGATAAAATCGGTTACTATTCTCTCGAATGTTGGGGCGGAGCAACCTACGACTCCTGCCTTCGCTTCTTAAACGAGGACCCGTGGCAAAGACTCCGTACAATAAAGGACCATTGCCCCAACACAAAGCTCCAGATGCTTTTCAGAGGTCAGAATATGCTCGGCTACCGTCACTATGCCGACGACTGCGTTGAATATCTTGTTCAGCGTTCAATCGCAAACGGCATTGACATTATCCGTATTTTTGACGCTCTTAACGATATTAAAAACCTTAAGACTGCAATCAAGGCAGCCAAGAAAGAGGGCGGCCACGCTCAGGTTGCAATCAGCTACACAACAGGTCCCGTTTTCACAGACGAGTACTATGTTGACTATGCAAAGAGAATTGCCGATGCAGGTGCTGATTCAATCTGCATCAAGGATATGGCGGCACTTCTTACTCCCTCAAAGACAGAGAGCCTTGTAAAGGCTATCAAGGCTGAGCTTCCCGAAATGCCTGTTCAGCTTCACACTCATTATACATCGGGTCTTGCTTCAATGTGTCTGTTAAAGGGCGTTGAGGCAGGAGCTGACGGAATCGACACTGCAATCAGCCCCCTCGCACTCGGCACATCACACGCTCCCACAGAGTCAATGGTTGCCGCACTGCAGGGAACAGAGTTTGACACAGGTCTTGACATTAGAGCGCTTGCAGAAATCCGTGCATACTTTATGACGCTTCGTGAGAAGTACATCGAGTCAGGACTTCTCGACCCCAAAATGCTCGCAACAGACGCAAAGGCACTCATCTATCAGGTGCCGGGCGGTATGCTTTCAAACCTGCTTTCACAGCTCAAGCAGGCTGGCAAGGAGGACGAGCTTGACGAGGTACTTGAAGAAGTACCGAGAGTTCGTGAGGATTCCGGTTATCCGCCTCTCGTAACGCCCACATCACAGATTGTAGGCACTCAGGCTGTGTTCAATGTAATCACAGGCGAGCGTTACAAGATGTGCACAAACGAGTTCAAGGGACTTGTTGCCGGCGAATACGGCACAACTCCGATGCCGATTGACCCCGAGTTCCAAAAGAAGATTATCGGTGATAAAAAGGTTATCAATTGCCGTCCTGCCGATTTGCTCGAGCCTGAGCTTGATAAACTCAGAGGAGAAATCTCGGAGTGGATGGAACAGCCTGAAGATGTGCTTTCATACGCACAGTTCCCGAAGGTTGCGCTTGACTTCTTTGAAAAGAGAAGAAACGCAAAGGCAGGAATCAACGGCGAAAAGCTCGACAAGGAAAATATGGTTCACCCTGTTTAAGACAAAAATATTGCTCCCTCGTTTATCGGGGGAGCTTTTTCGTTGTATGAATTGCGTGTCGAGGCACTCGACTTTTAATGTTCTACAAAATCGTATTGACAAATGTCGAAAAAGGGAACATAATATACAATGAACAAATATTTACAAATGCTTGTAATTCAGCCATATAAGCCGTAAGGCTTTTATGGGGTTACAGGGAAGTTAAGGCGGTTAGTACTCTTGACATCATAGCAATATGATGTTGGAGGTGATGTGCAATGACTGAGGTAGTCTTACTCATAATTCTATTGGTATCACTCGCAGAGGTCATTAAAAACATAAAAAAATAACCGCCCGACTGCCTAATTCCGAGCGATTATTTTATAAATAAATCAATCAATTTGGCTAACCGCTTTGACGGTTTTACCTGTAACCTTATTATATATTATTCAAACTCATATGTCAATATAGCAAAACATTTTCTCTGCCATATAAGCCGTAAGGCTTTTATGGGGTTACAGGGAAGTTAAGGCGGTTAGCATAATCCGACTACCCACCTGCAAGGTCTAACTTGCAGGCTTAGATGAAAGCATTGGCTTAATCTGTGGGAAAGGAGAGTGCTTTATGGAATACATAATTTGTTTTACGCTCTTGGTTACGATAATAATAATCGTACTGAAAGACAAAAGCAAATAACCGCCCAACTGCCATTGGACGGTTATTTAAATAAATAACCCAAAATTGTGCTAACCGCTTTTAACGGTTACCCTGTAACCTTATTATATATTATTAATAATCATCTGTCAATATACCTGACAGAAAAGGAGGCAAAATACTATGAAAAAGTCGAGTACCTCGACACCCAATTCGAGCAGACAGGTTGATATTACCATACCTTCTTTGCCCGACCGTTTTCGAGCAAATTCCTATAAAGTGAAAAAAGCATTATGCACACTCATTGCCGCCGCAATGATATTAGGCACAGCGGCAGTTGCTCCTGCTTCGGCTGTGTCAGCAAGCACAAGCACAGTGTCGGCAGGGCAGAGCAAGGTTGAAACTCCGCAGATTACAGGTATTGTAAACACCGAGGAAGGTGTAAAGCTGTCTTGGAACAAGGTTGAGGGAGCGTACAAGTACAGGGTGTACTACAAGGGCAGAAACGGCTGGACGAGGTTTGCCGAAACAACAGGCACAAGTGCAGTCGACAGCGTTGTAACCTCGGGCAGTACATACA
>CALZCU010000205.1 GCA_945632055.1 uncultured Ruminococcus sp.
CGTCATCATCTCCATAATATTTTCGGCAATAGCCTGTCCCTGTCCTCTCTCCTCTGCGCCGATACCGCAGTATGCGCCGCTGGTATCAACAAGACAAAGTACGGGACGGCGGAACTTTTCAGCCTGCTTCATCAGCCTTAATGCCTTGCGGTAGCCCTCGGGGTGAGCCTGACCGAAGTTGCGCTCCATTCTCTCCTTGGTGTTTCTGCCCTTTTCAAGTCCGATTACGGTAACGGGCATATCGTACAGCATTGCAAGACCTGAAACCACAGCCTTGTCGTCGGAAAATCTTCTGTCGCCGTGCAGCTCGATAAAGCTGTCGCCGAACATATTTGTGATATAGTCAACGGCTGTCAGCTTGCCTGAATCTCTTGCCGCCATAACCTTATCATATGCTGCCATTAGTTTTCCTCCCCTATGCCGTAGCCGTGGATTTTAAGAAGCCTAACTACCGTATTTTTAAGATTATCTCTGCTTACAACCGCATCAATAAAGCCCTTCTGAAGCACAAATTCCGATGTCTGGAAGTCCTTGGGGAGCTTCTGGCGGATTGTCTGCTCAATAACTCTCGGACCTGCAAAGGCAACAAGAGTGTCGGGCTCTGCAAGGATAATGTCGCCCTCCATTGCAAAGGAAGCCGTGACACCACCCGTAGTCGGATCGGTAAGTATTGTGATGTAGAGCAGTCCTGCTTCGCTGTGGCGCTTTACTGCACCCGAGGTTTTTGCCATCTGCATAAGAGAGAGGATTCCCTCCTGCATTCTTGCGCCGCCCGAAACGGTGCAGACAACAACAGGCAGCTCATTCTCGGTTGCAAATTCAAATGCACGGGTGATTTTTTCGCCCGTAACAGTTCCCATACTGCCCATCATAAAGTCAGGGTCCATTACGCAGAGAACAGCGTCAATTCCGCCGAGCTTGCACTCTCCGCAGATTACTGACTCCTTGCTTCCCTTTTCTCTTGCCTTTTCAAGCTTTTTGTCGTAGCCGGGGAAGTCGAGAATATTTTTGCTCCGCATATCTGCGTCGTGCTCGACAAAGCTCTCACTGTCGGCAAGCATTTCAATTCTCTGCCTTGCGCTCATTCTGAAATGATGATTGCATTTTGTGCAGATATGAAGGTTTTCCTCCATATCCGTTGTGAGCAGCATTGTATTGCATTTGGGGCATTTTACCCACATTTCATCAGGTATAAAGGGGACATTCTGCTGCTCATCGGGCAGAGATTCAAGTTCATTTTTCGGTTTTCTGAAAGAAAATAAATCCATAATAGCTCCAAAACCTATCTGATAAATTATAACTCGGCTGTTCAGCTCATAAATATGACAGCCGATTATTTATTACTGCTTATTGCGGCGTTTTTCAAAATCCACCATAAAGTCAGTTGTGTATTCACCGCTGACAAACTGCTCGTCCGACAAAATCTCGGCAAGAATGTCACGGTTGATGTCAATTCCCTCAATCACAAGCTCCGATAAAGCCATCTTCATTTTCCTGATAGCCTCGGGTCTTGTTCTCGCCTGAACAATCAGCTTGCCTATCATTGAATCATAATAGGGCGGAACGAGATAATCCTGTAGAATTGCAGTGTCAAAGCGCACAAACGAGCCGCCCGGAATGTGCAGACGCTTGATTCTGCCGCAGCTCGGGCGGAAGCCCTTGTCGGGATTTTCAGCGTTGATTCTGCACTCAATTACATTTCCGTGTGTGAAAATGCTGTCCTGAGTACGGGAAAGCTTTGCACCCGCCGCAATTCTTATCTGCCACTGAACAATGTCAAGCCCCGTAACCATCTCGGTTACACCGTGCTCAACCTGTAAGCGGGTGTTCATCTCCATAAAGTAGAAGTTGTTGTTTTTGTCAAGCAGAAATTCGACCGTTCCTGCGTTTACATAATTTACAGCCTTTGCAGCCTTAACTGCGGCAGCCATCATTTCCTTACGGGTTTTCTCGTCAAGGGCAGGGCTGGGGCTTTCCTCAATCATCTTCTGATTTTTGCGCTGAACCGAACATTCTCTTTCGCCAAGGCAGACTGTGTTGCCGTATTTGTCGCAGAGAAGCTGCATCTCAATGTGCTTGACGGGATGAATGAATTTTTCTATGTAGCAGGCACCGTCGCCGAAGGCAGCCTTAGCCTCAGCCGAAGCAGAGAGAAATGCCTCCTCGAACTGCTCGATTGAGTCGACTCTGCGGATTCCCTTTCCGCCGCCGCCCGAGCGAGCCTTGATGAGCAGAGGAAATCCGATTTTCTCAGCCTCCTCAACAGCCTGCTCAACATTTTCAACTATGTCACAGCCGGGTGTTACGGGAACTCCTGCAGTACGCATTGTCTTTCTTGCGTTGTCCTTGTCGCCGAGGAGCTTTATCATATCAGATGTAGGTCCGATAAAATTTATGTTGCACTGCTCGCACAGCGAAACAAACTTTGCATTTTCGGACAGAAGTCCGTAGCCGGGGTGTATTGCCTGTGCACCGCTTTCAACTGCAACAGTCAGGATTGCAGGCATATTGAGGTAGCTGTCAGCCACCCTGTTGCCGCCTACACAATAGCTTTCATCGGCAAGCTGGACATGCATTGCATTCTTGTCAGCCTCCGAATAAATTGCAACGGTAGCAATGCCCATCTCTCGGCAGGCACGGATAATTCTAACCGCAATTTCTCCACGGTTGGCAATCAGAATTTTAGAAAACATCTTTTCACTTCCAATATTATCGCATTATTTAATAATACAAGATACTTATTTATTCTCAACGAGAGCAAAGGAAAGCTCTGCGCTTACACACAGCTTGCCGTCAACATAGCCCTTTGCGTCAACAAAGTAGAATGCACCTCTGCTTTTTGTCAGAGTGCAGACGCTCTCAAGAGTATCTCCCGGCTTTACGGGATTCTTGAACTTTACATTGTTCATTTTTGTGAAGTAGGGCGTGCAGTTTTTAACCTTGTCTGCGAGCAGACAACAGCTTGCCTGTCCCATCATCTCACAGAGGATTACGCCGGGAACAACGGGGTTTCCGGGAAAATGTCCCTGCAAAAAGAACTCGTCGCCCTTGATTGTGTATCTTCCCTTTGCCGTATTTTCGTCAACGCTTTCAGCCTCTTCAACGAGAAGCATATTGTCACGGTGAGGGAGTATTTTTTTAATTTCTTCCTGATTAAGCATAATTTTCTCCTTACAGTCTTAATCTGTTACAGCAATCAGTTGATTTTGAACAGCGGCTGACCGTATTCAACAAGCTCTCCGTCCTTAACGAGAACCT
>CALZCU010000206.1 GCA_945632055.1 uncultured Ruminococcus sp.
GCAGGAGCTGTAATCGGTGAGCTTCCCGGCGCACGGGCCCTGACTACCTGATTATTGTATGCTGCAATTTCCTCAACTGAGGGGATATTGTACTTTTCCTGATTTACAACATTAGGCACACAGCCCTGCATAGTACAGCCGTCGCCTAATATATTATAGAAATCACCGGGATTAAGTCCGGGCTGAAGTGTTGTGTTAAATGCCTCCTGCGGTATAATGCTTGAAGTTTGCGTCATATTGCCTGAATTTAAATTATTGCTGTTATTCGCCATTGAATCACCCTTATGTTTTTGAATAAGCCTGAGTGGGAGAATAGAAGCAATGATTCCCCACTCGACTGTAAATTACACCGTTATTTGACGGAAAAAATGTTGGACAACTTTCTGAAAAGGGGTTGAAATAAAAAATAGAATCACCTACAGAGCTTGCTGTGTTGCCTGCAAGAGCCCAATCTGCTATTTCATAATGAATATCCTCAGGCACCATATTATAAATATTCTGAGGATTATATGCGCCGCCTATTGATGTTTTCAGACAAGTGAACTGATTAGGCTGCTCAATTATTGCCCTGACATCGCCACCATTGCTGATTCTGGCAAACTCGCCGTCGGGAACATTGGCTCTGTTTATAATTACCGACGCAACAGCCCTCATACCGTCGTCGCCCTCTCCTCCTGCCTCGCATTGCAGCAGACGAGCAAACAATTCACGGGTATCAAAAGCCATATAATCACCTTCAATTCTATTCTTCAATTCATAATATTCCGAAGCTAAGCTTGTGTTACACCGATTTTAATCTTGAAATATATCTGTAATGGCAGAAAAATAAAGCTAAACATCTTGACAAATTAAAATGAAACAAGTAAAATATATACTTGTCAGGCAAAGCCTGAGTTGTTTTATCAGACAAATCAAAAGCCTTATTGGATACGGAGAGTTGTCCGAGTGGTCGAAGGTGCAGCACTCGAAATGCTGTGTTCAGTCAAATGAACCTAGGGTTCGAATCCCTAACTCTCCGCCAGAAAAATACCCGACACGCAAATTGCATGTCGGGTATTCTTGTTATTGTGATATTTTATTTAACAACAGGTATCCAGATTTCACATTTATAATTCGGTGAAATATTATCTCCTGATGTGTAATACTTCAGAAATTTGAGCGAGCTTATATTCTGAATTCAGAAGCCATTTACGCCACCCTTTCAAATCTTATCACAAAAATATAATAACATATTAATTATAATTATTCAATAAAATTTATGCAAAGATAATTGTATATTATATTTTATTTTTCTAATATGATATTAAAATTTCTTATTTTTTTGGTAAAATGGAGAAAATCAACGAAAGCTGTGGTTAAATGACTAATAAGAATTTGATTGACCTTGAAGCTATGTCAACCGAACAGATTGACAAAATTATCAGAAAAGCTAAAAAGATTATGCAAAGCCCGCCTGATTTCAGACACGCCTGCGACGGAAAAATACTTGCCACTCTATTTTACGAGCCGAGCACAAGAACGCAGATGTCTTTTCAGACTGCAATGCTCAAGCTCGGAGGCAGGACAATCGGCTTTGACAATCCGATGAACTCATCTGTTTCAAAGGGCGAAAGTCTGAAGGACACAATTAAGGTAATCAGCGGTTATGCTGATATTATTGCAATAAGGCACCCTGTTGAGGGTACTGCGATGGCGGCTTCGCTTTATGCTGATGTTCCCGTTATTAACTGCGGTGACGGCGGTCATCTGCACCCCACTCAGACGCTGACCGACATTGTTACACTGAGCAGTGAAAAGGGACGGCTTGACAACCTGAAAATCGGTGTTTGCGGTGATTTGCTTAACGGAAGAACTGTTCATTCACTGATAAAAACACTTGCAAAATACAGCAATAATTCCTTTGTTCTTATTTCTACTGAAGAACTAAGCGTTCCGCTGTATATTATCGACATTCTTGAAAAGAACGGCTGTAAATATGAGATTTCAAACAGTCTTGCTGACGCAATTGTTGACCTTGATGTGCTTTATATGACAAGGATTCAGCGGGAACGGTTTAAAAGTACCGAAGAATATGAAGCGCAAAAAAATATATTTGTGCTTGATAAGGAAAAGCTTGACAAAGCAAGGCAGGATATGATTATTCTGCATCCGCTTCCGAGGGTAAATGAAATTACCGTTGATATTGACGATGACCCGAGAGCGCTTTACTTTAAGCAGGCACAGTACGGAATGTACGGCAGAATGGCTCTGATTCTTCTTCTCTTACAGGACGAGGATTTTGTTATTGAATCAAGAGAGGCAAATATTTCTGACCATAAATGCAACAATCCAAAGTGTATAACTCAGCAGGAGGAGTATCTGCCAAATCTCAGCTATGAGAAAAAGGGTATGATTATGTGCGACTTCTGCGACAAAAGAATAGATTAAGGTGGTAAAATATGAGCAAAGCAATTCAAGTTAAAAACAAAGATAAAAGCAAAAAGAACAGCACGAGAACGATGATTATTTCCTCTCTCACCTATCTTGTCTTAGGATTTTTTATGCTTGTCTTTTCATCGGAAGCAAATACAGTTCTATGCTACACTTTAGGTATTGTCCTCACTATTTACGGTTTATTCAACATTATTTCATTCTTTGCCGAAAAGGACAAGAATTTGTATGTTGAATTTGCAGTGGGTATAGTTGCCACCGCATTTGGTGTGTTTACAATTTTTTCACCTCATACTATTGAAAACATAGTAACCCACGCAATCGCAATTGTTATTATTATAGACAGCCTTATGGATATTAAGTATTCATTCCAGCTAAAGGCTCTCGGAATGAACAGATGGTGGATTTGCTTCCTCGTTCCTGTGGCAATCATTATTTTCTGCCTTTGCACAATATTTTTTATGGAATTCTTCGGAAAAGCACTTATAATCCTGCTTGGTATTGTATTGATTTATGAAGGAATTTCAGGATTTTCACTGCTTGGTCTTATTGGTCATTATGCAAGAAATTTTAATGAAAATAAAATGATTGAAGTTGAAGCAGCAGATGTTGATTAACATTTAGTTATTCTACAGTTTAATTTCAGAAGTTAGTCCGGAACACAAGATGATGTTCCGGACTTTTTAGCGTTTAATTAATTTTGGTATAATTAAATTCACAAAATAACAAACCCGATACAGAAATTAGGCTCTATAATAAATGTTGGGGTAACAAATAGAGCCTACAAAAAAGAAATAA
>CALZCU010000207.1 GCA_945632055.1 uncultured Ruminococcus sp.
ATGGCAGATGGGAGGGAAGATAGATGGCAGAGATTAGACTCAAGGAAAATGAATCACTTGAAAGTGCATTAAGAAGATTCAAAAAGCAGTGTGCCAGAGCTGGCGTTATTGCTGAGGTGCGCAAAAGAGAAGCTTATGAAAAGCCCTCTGTAAAGCGTAAAAAGAAATCCGAAGCAGCTCGCAAACGCAAATACAGGTAATCAAACGGGCGGACAGAGCAATCTGTCCGCTTTTTGTATTTTTGTTAAAGGTGATATTATGAAAAAAATTCTTGTACTTTTAGGACCTAATCTTAATATGGTGGGTGTTCGTGAAAAAGGAATTTACGGTGCTGAAACTGCCGAAAGCATAGAACTTCAGATTAAACAGTATGCAGAAAGCAAAGGGTTTTCAGCAGATGTTTTCCAATCCAATCACGAAGGAGATCTAATTGATAAAATCCACGACTCAAGGGAAAACTACAATGGTGTAATTATCAATGCAGGTGCGCTCACTCACTACAGCTATGCGCTTCGTGACGCTATTGCGTGTGTAAAAATTCCCTTTGTTGAGGTGCATATGTCAAATATCCACGCAAGAGAGGAGTTCAGGCATACATCGGTAATTGCGCCTGTTTGCGCAGGACAGATTGCAGGCTTCGGCAAGAACAGTTATTTCCTCGCAATTGAAGCGTTAAAGGATTTGATGTAATGGAAAGCGGAATATTCTCTGAAAGAATTAATGCTTTGAGGACTGCCTTGCGGTCACCGAGCGAAGCGTTATTAATCACAAACGAAAAAAATATCGGTTATCTTTGCGGCTTTTTTAAAAGTGAGGGAGTTATGCTTGTCACACTTGGAAACGCATATCTGTTTGTTGATTTCCGATATATTGAGTCTGCTCAGAAAATGGTAAGCTCCTGTGAGGTTATCTGCTTCAAAAAACTGAATGATGATTTGCTTAGAATAATAAAAGAGCAGGGTGTTTCAAAAGTATATTTTGAAGCGTCAGACATTTCAGTGGCACGGTACAGCTCGTTTAAAAAAGTATTTGATGAAAACAGAATTGAATGTGATTGCAGCAACACTCTTGACGAGTCAATTTCAAGGCTTCGCATAATAAAGGACAAAAGTGAGCTGGATAAGCTGATTAAAGCTCAGAAGATTGCTGAAAAGTCATATTTGGAAGTGCTTAATTATCTCAAACCCGGTGTGAGCGAAAAAGAAATTGCCGCTCGCCTTGAATATTTTATGAAGCTGAACGGCGCAGTGGATATTTCCTTTGACCTTATTACAATTACGGGTAAAAAGACCTCGCTTCCTCACGGTATTCCCTCTGATGATATTGTAAAAAACGGAGATTTCTTTACATTTGACATCGGCGCAGTATATGAAGGCTACCACAGCGACACTACAAGAACGGTTGCGATTGGCAGTGCAACTGACGAAATGAAAGAAGTCTACAGCATAGTGCTGAAAGCTCAGCTTGCCGCACTTGATACAATCAGAGAAGGTGCACTGTGCTGTGATATTGACAAAGCCGCAAGACAAATAATTGAAACTTCGGGCTACGGAAAGTGTTTCGGTCACGCTGTCGGTCACGGAGTCGGTCTTGACATACACGAAGCGCCGACTGTTTCTCCGAAAAGCGATACAATTCTTAAGGCAGGTATGATTATTACCGATGAACCGGGAATTTATTTGCCGGATAAGTTCGGAGTGAGGATTGAGGATACGGTTTTTGTAACAGAAAACGGCTGCAAAAACCTCGTAAATTTACCAAAAGAGCTTATTATTCTATAAAACACTTGCATTTCCAATGCGTTTTATGTATAATATTATATGTTATATTACGGCAATAATAATTTTGGCGTATAATACTAATACCTAATAAAAAGCAGACAATCTTTGCGGTCTAATTTCCGCAATACTGCGTTGTCGTCCTTGCAAGGCGTCAGCCTTGCGGCGTCCTTCGCCTTGTCTTGCGAAAATTATCCTCGCAAATATTAGTCTGCTTTCTATCAGGAATTAGTATAAACTATTTTTTAGGAGGTATTACTAATGATATCAGCAGGTGATTTCAGAAACGGTGTTACATTTGAAATGGACGGACAGGTTGTTTCAATCATTGAGTTCCAGCATGTAAAACCCGGTAAAGGTGCTGCGTTCGTTAGAACAAAAATCAGAAATGTTATTACAGGTGCAGTTGTAGAAAAAACTTTTAACCCTAACGATAAATATCCGACTGCTTTCATTGACAGAAAGGATATGGAATACAGCTACTCCGACGGTGACCTTTACTACTTTATGGATACAGAAACCTGGGAGCAGATTCCGATTAACAAAAGCGTTCTCGGCGACAACTTTAAGTTTGTTAAGGAAAATATGGTTTGCAAGGTTCTTTCTTACAAAGGAAGCGTATTCGGCGTTGAGCCACCCAACTTTGTAGAGCTTCAGGTTACTAAGACTGACCCCGGCTTCAAGGGCGACACTGCAACAAACGCTACAAAGCCTGCAACTCTTGAAACAGGTGCTGAAATCAAGGTTCCTCTCTTTATTGATGAGGGCGAGGTTATTCAGATTGACACAAGAACAGGCGAATATATGGGCAGAGCTTAATCTCTGCAGGAGTTAAAATTATGGATTTAACAGAAAAAATTTCTTTCATTAAAGGACTTGCCGAGGGACTTGCTCTTGATGAAACAAAGCCCGAAGTAAAGATTATCAATGCAATTGTTGACCTCTTAGATGATTTAGCATATTCCGTCAGCGAGATGGAGGAGCTTTATGATGATTTGAGCGCACAGGTTGACGAAATTGATCAGGACTTGGCTGATGTTGAGTCTGATGTTTATGATGACGATGATGACTGCTGCGATTGCTGTGACGGTGAGGATGAGGACGATCCTTTTTATGAGGTAACCTGCGGCTCGTGCGGTCAGAAGCTCAATGTTTCCGAGGATGTTCTCCTTGAAGGCGAAATTGAGTGTCCCAACTGCGGTGAGCTTCTTGAGTTTGATTTCTCAGGCTTGTTCGATGAGGACGGATGCAGCTGCGGTTGCTGTGACGATGAGGACTGCGACTGCTGCGACGATTCTGATGTTGAGTAATTAAGGAAACACTGAATAAATCACACTGAGAGTTGTTTGCACATCTTGCTTGCATATTTTCCGCCGGATAGCCCAAAAAATCCTCGTAATGCGTCAGCATTACTGCGGTTTATTTGTCCAATCTGACGAAAAATCT
>CALZCU010000208.1 GCA_945632055.1 uncultured Ruminococcus sp.
AAATCGTTTGAGCATTGAGCTGTTTTCCATAAGCTCATTGCTGACCGTACGGCTGTGACTGAGCATTGCAGACAGCTCCTCATCGCTCACCGTATGAGTGCTGAATCTTGCTTTCATTGCCGTTTGTTTTATTTCATCGGGAATAATTATCTTTGAGTATCTGCCGACATGCTCAATGTATCTGAAAATATGGACGGCTCTGCTGTTAGCTCCACCCCTTTCAAAGCGTTTTCGCCGTCTTTTGAGAATTACCGCTCGTCTGACAAGCAGTACAACTGCTGAAACAGGAATAATAGCAACTGCAATCAGCAGGAGAAGGCTAAAATTAAACGATTTATTTTCTTTATCAGTATTATTATTTGTATTTTCCTCTGTCGTATACTCCGTCTGAGGTTCGGTTGTTACACCCTGATTATTCTCTGCTTTTGTAGTGCTCTGAGTGTTCTCAGAAGGTTTATAATCTTCGGGAGCGAAACTGCCGGGAGTTGCTTCAAGCGGAACCCAGCCGACTTTATCGTCAAAATATTCAACCCATGCGTGGGCATTGTCGGAGGAAACAACAGTCCAATCGCCCATTTGCGCATTAAAATAATAGCCTGTGACATAACGGGTGGGTATTCCAACGGCTCTGAGAAGTAGTGCCGCCGTAGTTGCATAGTGAACGCAGTAGCCTTTATCCGCCTTTGTGAGAAACCAGACAGGGAAGTCCTCTCCCTCGGGCATTTTATCAACGGTAAGCGAGTATTCGCCCACGCTTGAAACAATCTGATTTATTCGCCTTGCATAAAAGGGACTTATCATTTCCTTGTCAGAAAACAACCTGTTAACCTGCATATCAAGACCGTTGTCTTTTAATATTTCAAGGAGCTTTTCCTTAGTGCTTTCGGAGATATCGGTATATGTGTCATAGACAAACTTTTTGTAAGAACTATAGGCTTCCGTTTCAGGGGTGTAGAGAAATTCTCTTTCGGAGTAAGGAGCATACTTTCCGCTGTACGACATAAGTCCGTTTGTATTCTTTATCAGAGCGTCGTCAACCGTATCGAAGCCGTCGGGAATCCTGCTGATATAGTACGGAAAATAGCAAAGGCTCTGTCTTTTTTCAAAGGAAACACTGAAATTTGTCGAGCCTTCGGTATTTTTCGTCATTAAAAAAGCATTAAAATCCTTTGGCAAAAGCTTCTCCTGCTCTTCTGTGAGCATCGACCATTTATTGTCGGAGTAATTTGCGTATGCAACTCCCCTGAGATACATCGGACCGCTTGTATTTGCACGAACTCTCATAACCTTCTCGCCCGTCTTGCTGACACTGCCGACTTGCAAGAGGTCTTTAATTTTGTCAACCGAATCACCGACATTTGCAATTGAATTTGTGTCTTTTTCCTCAAACCCCATTATGCTCTGAGCAAGGCTCAGCAGATTATTCTGCCATTCAAATCTTTTATAATTCTTAACAGGAAATATAAAAGAAACAAGAACAGAAACAGCCAGCATAACCGCCGTTGCACTCAAAAGTATTACGCCGCCCTGTGCAGGATTTTTTCGGCGGAAATTTGTTGTAATATAAAGTGCAAACAACAGCGAAACCACTGTAAGCAAAGGCACAAGTGCAGGCAGAGTGTTTACGATGATAAAACAGGGAATCAAAAACACAACCGAAATGACAGCGGCAGGAATGATTCTGCGAAGCCGCACAACCGAGTCGGTAATCACAAAGCAAAGTAGAAACGAGAGAGCCGCAAACAAAAAATCGGCATTTTTTGAATTGAATGAAGAAAAATTCACAGACGAAGGACAAGACAGAAACTCAGAATAGATTTTTAAAATGCAGTTGACGGCATAGTTCGTCTGTGAACTAAGTATTTCAAGCGAAAACAGCACTGTAAATAAAGCCGCCGCCGAAGTGACAAGGTAACAGACGGCAAGGTTTTTTCTGCTGTTTACAAAACAGCCAAGCAGTGCGAAATACGCAGTAAAAATCAATGTTGATGTGACAAGGACAAAGGGTGACACAGCTATCGAAAACGAAGATATTATGCAGTACAGCACTGAAATTGTGAGAAAAAACGAAACCAATGTGCCTGCAAAGAAGTCGGATTTATTTTTCAATGACATCGACCTCCTCACCGTTTTCAAAAATTGAGTATATCAGCGCCATTGAATCCTCAGCAGGGCGAATATTATACGGCTGTTCTCTGTAAAATGCCTTGATGAACTCCACGCACTCGCCCGAATCGGATATTACCGAAATCTGACATTCATCGGTACACACACAACAGGGCGAGCCTTTTTTAATCAGATAATTGCAGGCATACATAAATCTGGCAAGAATATCATCGTTTACATCAGGCTTATTGCAGAACAGCATCTCAACATAGCTTGTTTTGTAAATCGGCTCGCAAGGCTCTTTCACAATCAAATCATCATATTTTGAAGACAGCTTCCAGTGAATATTTTTCAGGCTGTCGCCTGCTCTGTATTCTCTCAGCTCATAAAAATCAGACAAGCCTCCGCTTTTCGGCTTACTGCCGACTACAAAGGCAATGTCGGTGTTCGGCAGAATTGCAGGCTTTTTCGGCTTTGGCAAAACATCGCAGGTGACGGTTGTTTTTATCCTGACAGGAATAAAGAAAATACCTGTAAAATCATAGATTTTTGCATAGCCGACATCTATTTTCACACAGCCGCAATGCTTTGCAAAGTCGTTCCGGCGGCTGAAAAAAGGTTTTGTAAGAGAGCCTGCATATGAAATTACTGCTTTTTGTCTGTAATTTGAAAATCTGTTTTCAACCCTGATATTAATGCGGAGCAAAGGACAAAAAGCGGCTCTTCCCTTTCTGCCCGAAACAATGAGAAAAAAATCATTGCCGACCTTTGCTTCCTTATTTGCAAACACAGAAATTCCGTTCAATGCGCCTGTTATCATAAAAGGCAGACTGACCGCAAGCGACACAATCGGAACGGCAACGGTCACCACAAGCAGAAACCACGAAAACCACGCAAAATAAAAAATGTTAAAGGTGAAAACGGAAATCAGCAGTAAAAGGTAGATAATAATATTTTTTATCATAGCTAAATCCTCGGTGCTTTTACCTTTGACAATACAGCCTTGATAACCTGTACGCTGTCAAGCTGTTTTGAAAGCGCTTCCGAGCTTAAAACAAGCCTGTGACCGAGGGTACTGACAATAACCTTATTAATATCCTGCGGAACAACATAATC
>CALZCU010000209.1 GCA_945632055.1 uncultured Ruminococcus sp.
TTTGTCACTTCGTGACATTTCCCCTAAAAGGGGAATTTCCTCAAGGGAAGGCTTGATAATATCAACCTGCCTGCTCGGACTGCCTGCGGTGGTACACCGTAAAATTTTCTCATATTTTTGCAACCAAAAAGGTTTCTGAAGCGTATTATTAGTGAGGGGGGGAGATAATATGGCTGAAAAACAGTTTGCACAGCTTAGTTTTGAACAAGCTGTACGCAAGTATTCAGATACGGTCACAGGCGTTTGTATAATGCGTTTGCAGAATTATGCCGACGCTGAGGATTGCTATCAGAATGTGTTTTTAAAGCTTTATAAAAAATCCCCCGAATTTGAAAATGAGGAGCATTTAAAGGCTTGGCTTATCCGTGTTGCAATTAACGAATGTGAGTCATACAGAAGAAAAAACAGAATCCATTCCTCCCTCGAAGAGGCGCAGAGCTTTTCTGCAGCTCCCGATAATGACAGCAGAGATATATCGTGGGCATTAATAAAAACCCCTCCCAAGTACCGTGATGTACTCTATCTTCATTACAAGGGAATATACATTGACATAAATAAAGATTATTTCGTTACCTTTTATGACAGTAAAGGCAACTCACGCACATTTTTAGTTTACCTCGGTAACATCAGAGTTACCGTTTATGAATAACCCAAAAAGGAGATAGTGTTTATGAAAAAGAATATATTTAAAAAACTTATAGCAATTGCATTGTGTGCGACAATGGCATTATCCTGCACTGCTGTGGCAGGCGCTGTAACAAAGGAAAGCACTGTTGCTGTTGATTTTTCTGCAACGGACGAGGTTACGATTGAGAGCTGTTACCACTATTTTGACTGCACAAAGCTCCCGAAGCCGACAGAGCTTGACGAGGAAACACGCCTTGCAGTAATTGATGATTATATTTCAGCAATGAGCTTTGGCAGTTACGGAACAGAGAAGTTAACAAGAGATGATGTGACAGTAGAATATTACGGCTCTCTTGACGACGGCTCAATGCTTGTAAAGCCCCATTCCGATAAGCTGAATTATCCTGTGCTTACTACATATGTACCGTTTGTTGAAGAGATAAACAGCATTTATGTTTTTGAGGCAGGACAGGAGGTTTTCATTTACAGAAACAACAGATTTTATTCTATTGAAGAATTATATAAAGGCGGTGAGCTGACAAAAGATTACCTTTTAAGGATAGAATATTTGCTGAATTTTGAGAACTTTAAAGACAGACACGATGTGCAAAATATTATCAGAATGCAAGCTATTGGAAATACATACACCCCCGAAACGGCTGAGCCTTATTATAAAGCCTTAAGCTATGCGATGGATGTAAGAGATAACGAAAATTCAACTACTGCCGAATGTACAAAGGCATATTTTGAACTTGAGAAGACAAGTAGTAATCTGGAATTACTTGTGGTTGACAAAGCTAAGCTCAGCGATTGTTATTACTATTGCGAAAGACTGCTCAGAGATGCAGGCGATTATCTGACGCAGGAGGATAAAAAATTCATTTCGGATTTAAAATTTGACGCACAGATTACATTGCTTTATCCGGAAAACGAGGAGTACTTTTACTCAAAGACAGATGAATTGGTGCAAAAGCTCCTTGACTACAAAATGACCACCGACCACCCCGATGTATTATCCTATGCTGAAGTGCTGAAAATTGAGGAGCTTGCAAAGGCAAGGCTTGAAGCAGAGCAAACCTATGACCCTGAAATCGGTCTGACAGTCGGAAATGTAAGATTTAAAAGCTACAACGGCTATTTTCTGATTAATACTAGTACAAACATAGCTATGGAGGTGTTGGGCACAGAAAGATTTAATGGCTATATTATTGAGGATAACGATTGGAATATTCCCTCAAAATTTGGTTGTCTTGCAATAAATCCCGAAACAAACGATGTAATCACCCTTGAGGACGGAATTAATAACGGAACAATAGATACAGCAGTTCTGTATAAAGAATACTGCAACACTACGCAATATCCGTTCTTCCCGTTCAAAATGTATATGCTGGGCGACATCAACGGCGACAAGGAGCTTTCAATAAAAGATGTAACCGAGCTTCAGAAGGCTCTGGCAGGTATGCGTGAAATTAAAAAGACATATTACGGAACAGACTCAATTTTTGACTTCAACGGCGACGGCGATGTTGATGTCAAGGACGCAACCGCAATTCAAAAGGCTCTTACGCTGTGATTATGCTTAAACTGTTTTCCTTCCTTAATCTGAATAAGTGAAATTTACACCTTCGTTATTGCACAATTGCAAAGCGAGGGTGTAATTGTTTGTACCTTTATAGGAAATTGCTCGAAAACGGTCGGGCAGAGAAGGCTTGATAATATCAACCTGTCTGCTCGAATTGCGTGTCGAGACACTCGACTTTATTAGTCGCAGTCGCAAAAATCAGAAATCTGAATATTATAATTGATGAAAACAAATGGAAAGAGGAGAAACAATGCCAAAAGTTTATCTCAGCCCGTCATTGCAGGAGTTCAATCCGTATGCTGACGGCGGCAACGAGGAATATTATATGAATCTGATAGCCGATGCAATGGAGCCATATCTCACTGCAAGCGGAATTGAGTTTGACCGCAACCGCCCCGATATGACGCTTGCTCAGGCGATAGCCGACTCAAATAACAGCAACTCCGATTTGCACCTTGCAATCCACAGCAACGCCGCACCGCCCAATGCGGCAGGAAGATACACAGGAGCAGACATCTATTATTACCCCACAAGCACAAACGGCAAACGCTTTGCTCAGATTATTCAGGATAACTACAAGTCGATTTATCCCGATCCGTCCAATGTTGACATCATTCCGACAACTACGCTTGCAGAGGTTCGGCGAACAAAAGCACCCTCTGCGCTGATTGAGGTGGCGTACCACGACAATCCCGAAGAAGCGCAGTGGATAAGGGATAATATCAATAACATAGCACGAAATCTTGCACAGTCGGTTGCGCAGTATTTCGGAGTTCCCTTTGTTGAACCGTAACTTTTGTAGAATCAAAAGTCAAATTTACAGCTTAATTTTTGCCCGACCGAGTACCTCGGTGGGTAATTCGAGCAGGCAGGTCGGAACATCGCTATAAAACGGTGTCCCGACCGTTTTGTTTGAATATGTTATTTATTTGAATGTTTTTTAAATCCACTTCGTAGGGACACGGCGTGGCAGCGTGACGCTGCACCCAATTCGGGAAGATAGAA
>CALZCU010000210.1 GCA_945632055.1 uncultured Ruminococcus sp.
GAGTACATAAAAGCCGTTGATTGTTGAGCGAAGGTTAGTTCCACAATAGCACCTGCGTCATCTGAAAAGTCTTGAAAGTTTTGAACGGGACATATCGCTGCCAATGTACTGCAAAGCGTTTATTTTTCCGTCAATTGATACTTCGCCTGTTTCAAGGTTGAGCTTATCAATATGCAGCTTTTCTCCCTTAATTATCAGCGTTCCGCAGCTTGTTTTAGCTGATACGGTTTCTTCGTTAAAACCGTTTACATCTTCAATTCCCGTCATAACAAGCTTTCCTCTGTTGTCGAGCATCAGCGTGTGATTTTTTGCCTTCTGCATTTCACTCATAAATTAACCCCGCCTGATTATATATTACAACTTAGTCTTTTATAATGTATACTTAAGTACCGAATTAAATATGCGGATATTTGAGTTAAAATTAACCGAAAATTCTTTTCAGCAGTTTTTCCATACTCTCCTTGCTGTCACGGCGGTATCTTCCAAGACCATAAAGACAATCGGGATTTTTTGTAACAATATTCGGCTTTTCGGTGCAGGTCATCGTACATTTAAAGCCCATCTCTTTAATAATATCTTCGGTTGAATCACTAATAGCTCCGAACGGATAAACAAAGCATACAGGGGATACGCCTGCATTGCTTTTAAGATAATTCTGCGCCTTGTTTATATCTTCAGTTATCGCAGCCTTGTACTGCTCCGAGCTTTCGCCGCGCTTTTTCTCAGCACCCCTTCTTGGAGTGAGCCTGTGCAAATCATAAGAGTGGTTTTGAATTTCAACACAGCCGCTTTCAACCATTTCCTTGATATTGTCAACATCGATATAACCGTATGATACGGAAATGTCTGAGGCTTCGGTGAATTTTTCGGTCATTGAGGCAATCGGTGAAATAACAGCCTTACAATTGTATTTTTTGAGTAAGGGAAAGGCATAATAATAGTTGTTGTAGTAGCCATCGTCAAAGGTGAGCATAATACATTTCTTAGGAAGCTTTCCGTCACGGTAAACATAGCTTATCAAATCTTCAACAGTGATTGTTGTATATCCGTTCTCTGTCAAAAATTTTAAGTCTTTTTCAAATAGAGAAGGGGAAATTGTGTAGTCGTTTTGAAGCTTAGAGTCCTTGAGAAGTGAATGATACATTATAATCGGAAGTATAATCTGCTCGCTGTCAGTGCTTTGTGCAGAAGTTTGAACAGCAGTTTCTTTTTTTGAAAAAGTAAATGCGACTATAATAATAAGTGCGAATGGTATTATCAGCCATTTAGCTAAATTGTGCAATCTGAACAAAATCTCACCCCGAATTTCTCTTTAAAAAATTATAATAATTCCGAAAAAGAACAATAAACAAAAATAATATGATAAAATATAAAGCAAGTTGATAATCGTTATCATTTTGTTATTACAAATGCTAAAATCAACTAAAAAATAAAAGAGGACGCAAAAATGGCTAAACGCAATTACAGTTCAAAGCGCAACGCTATCTACAATGCAATTTGCAGCACACACTCTCATCCGAGTGCCCGTTGGGTTTATGATAAGCTTAAGCCCGATGTCCCCGACCTCAGCCTTGGAACAGTTTACAGAAATATTGCGCTGTTCAAGGAGGAGGGAAAAATTCAGGTCGTCTGCAGCGTCAACGGTGAAGAACGCATTGACGGCAACACTTCGCCACATCCGCATTTTGTCTGCAACTGTTGCGGCAATGTGTATGATGTCGGCACCGAAAGCGACAATAATTCAGACTACTCATCGGAGCTTTCCGAAATGGGATTTGCCGTTCAAAGCAAATATGTTTTGTATTACGGTATCTGCCCGGAATGTTTGAAGAAAAATTTACATTAATATTTTATGAAAAAGGAGAAAAAATTATGAAATGGTATTGCACAGTATGCGGTTATGTACACGAGGGTCCCACAGCTCCCGAGGCTTGTCCTGTTTGTAAGGCACCTGCCGAGAAATTCAAGCCAATGGATGAAGAGGCTTCCTTTGCAACAGTTCACGAGCTTGGCGTTGCTCAGGGCGTAAGCGAGGATATCCTCAAGGATTTAAGAGCTAACTTTGAGGGCGAGTGCAGCGAGGTTGGTATGTATCTTGCAATGGCAAGAGTTGCTGACAGAGAGGGATATCCCGAGGTTTCCGCAGCATTCACAAAGTACGCTTTTGAAGAGGCTGAGCACGCTGCAAAGTTTGCTGAGCTTCTCGGCGAGGTTCTCACCGACAGCACAAAGAAGAATCTCCAGATGCGTGTAGACGCTGAAACAGGCGCTTGCGAAGGCAAGTTTGACCTTGCAAAGAGAGCCAAGGCTCAGAACCTCGACGCTATCCACGACACAGTTCACGAAATGGCAAAGGACGAGGCAAGACACGGCGCAGGCTTCAGAGGACTTCTCAACAGATATTTTAAATAATCTGACAGCTTAAAACATTAATTTTCCCCCAAAAAAATATCAGAGCAGAAATTAAGGTTTTGTTTACCAAAATTTCTGCTCTTTTATTTGCAAATATTTAAGGAACCACTGATTAAATCACACTTAAAGTTGTTTGCACATCTTGCTTGCATATTTTCCGCCAGCAAGACCCCAAATCCTCGTAATGCGCCAGCATTACTGCGGTTTATTTGTCCAATCTGACGAAAAATCTGACAGCGCAATATGCACAAACGATTTAATCAGTGCTTCCTTAGCTTTATTGATTCCTGCCCTGCGTCATATTTTTGATATTTCTCTCTGCATATTGAATCAGATTAAACAGCGACGAAGCTCCCTTGTCGAAATATTCCGAGATAATATCAGGCGACAGCGCAAGGGCAAGATTGTATTTTTCAATGAGCATATCAATAACCTCAAGGTCAATCAGCAGGGAAGCCGAAGCGAGGTTTTTATATCTGTTTTTGTCAATTGAAAACATTGTCTGGGAGTTCTGTTCATTCGCACAGTAAATTGCCCTGAAAATCTGATATTCGGCACTCATAAGATAGTTGCTGACAGCGTTTGTCAGCCTTTTGTTGCCAATCTGCGCCAGCAAATCAAAAATCACCGTAGTTGTGTTCATTAGTAGCTTTTTGTTAATCTGGTTAATCATATTTCCCTTAAGATGTCTGATTTCTTCACTTTCGGGAAAGTCCTCGGCAGTTACTGCGGCAAGTCGGCGATGTACTGTCCTGCCGAGAAGATAGTCGCAGGACACCTCAAAATATTCCGCCGCCTT
>CALZCU010000211.1 GCA_945632055.1 uncultured Ruminococcus sp.
AGCCTATGTCCAGAGCCTTTATGAAGTATTTTGCCGCCGACAACGACCTGAACTCAAGCACCCCCTTCATGCCTGAAAAAGCAGCCGCAACCGGCAAATCCGTTGCCGTTTTGGGCGGTGGTCCTGCAGGTCTTACCGCTGCTTACTTCTTGGCAAGTATGGGTCATAAAGTCACCGTTTTTGATAAAATGCCCAAGATGGGCGGTATGCTTCGCTATTCCCGAATACAGACTCCCCAAGACTGTTTTAGATAAAGAAATCGCACTCATTGAGTCTTTGGGTGTTGAGATGAAAAACAATGTTAAAATCGGCTCTGATATCACTTTTGCCGAAATCAGAGAGAGTCACGACGCTACCTTAGTTGCTATCGGCGCATGGAGCTCCATGTCTACCCGTACAAAGGGCGAGGAGCTTGAGGGCGTTGTAGGCGGTATTGACTTCCTGCAGAAAGTTGCTCTCGGCGAGGAAACCGGCATGGGCAAAAACGTAGCTGTTGTAGGCGGCGGCAACACCGCCATGGACGCCTGCCGTACTGCCGTACGTTTAGGTGCGGAGAACGTATATGTTATTTACCGCAGAACAAGAGCCGAAATGCCTGCTGAGGATATCGAAATCAAGGAAGCCATGGAGGAGGGTGTCGAGTTCAAATTCCTCACCAACCCCGATGAATACTTGGGAGAAAACGGCAAGGTAACTCAGGTTAAGCTTCAGGTTATGGAATTAGGCGAGCCTGACGCCTCCGGCAGACGTGCTCCCGTTCCCGTAGAGGGCAAGTTTGAAATTCTCGATATTGATACGGTTATTGCCGCTATCGGTCAGAAGGTCAACCCCACGGGCTTTGAGGAAATCGAGCTTAACTCCCGCGGTATTATTGCCGCCGATGAGTTCACCTTCCGCACAAATCTCGCGGATGTATTCGCCGTAGGCGACGCAACCAACCGCGGCGCGTCCATAGCTATTGCCGCTATCGGCGAAGCAGAAAAAGCCTCAAAGGTAATTGACTCCTTCCTCAAGGGCGACGTAGTTCCCTATATAAAACCCTTTGTTTCCGAGAAAACCGTCACTGCTGAGGATTTAGCCCATAAAGAGAAAATTGCCCGCGCAAAAATGCCCCACAGAAGTCCCGAGGAACGCAAAAACGATTTCAAGGAAGTCAACCTCGGCTTCAGCGAGGAAGGAGCAAGGAATGAAGCTAAGAGATGCCTTGAATGCGGCTGTCACGATTACAAGGATTGCTCCCTCATCCGCCACGCAAACCGCTACGAGATACATCCCGAGCGCTTCGAGGGTGTTCCCCACAGAGGCTTTATGGAAACCCGACTTCTTTCTATCGAGAGAAACCAGCACAAGTGTATTCTCTGTAACCTCTGTGTACGCACCTGCGAGGAGGTTGCAAAGAAAGGCATTTTAGGCCTCGTCGGCAGAGGCTTCGACACCGTCATTAAGCCTGAATTTAACTCACCCGATGTAATTGCAGACTGCAAAAACTGCAAAAAATGCTTTGAAATCTGCCCCACAGGAGCACTCAAGCTCCTGTAAGCAGGAATCTTTACGAAAAAGCCCACAGTCCTAAAAACTGTGGGCTTAATTTTTTTCTGTTAAGTTTTCCTCTTTTGCTGTATCTGCCGCGGATTTTACGCCAAGGTCTTGAACTTAAAGAGGTCCTCAACCTTTGCGCGAAGCACCCGGGAGATATCGAGCGCCAGCTTCAGAGAGGGATTATAAAGTCCCTTTTCAAGTCTGCCGATAGTTTCGCGGCGAACACCAACTCTGCGAGCGAGTTCTGTCTGGCTCATTTTTATCTGCTTGCGGTAATCCTTAATATAAGTTGTTATTTTCTCTGCCATAATTACCCTCCTGACTATGCTGCTGCGCTTAGTGTGACATAAATATAACACTTCCATATAATGATGATAATAAATCTCTCCCCAAAAATCAACAGCAAAATAAAAACATTTTGTAAATTTTAGAAGTTTTCAACAATTTTCGCTCATTACATTATCTACCCTACGCAAAATTTTATCTCTCTTTCTCCCGGCGAATAAATTTTTGAACGCTTCTCTTTAGGTTCTTTTTCCTCATTCTACCACAAGAAGATAAAATAAAAAAGAGCGGATTTCTCCGCTCAAGATTATTTGTTATCGTCAAAATATTTTATCAATCCGTAAATAAGTTCTATTTCTTTTTTGCTGTAATTGTCAAGAACAATATGTCGCTGACTTTCTAAACCAAGAATATAATCAGTTGACACATGAAAAATTTTTGCAAGCTCTACAACATAATGGGTAGTGGGCGTAGAAAGTCCCATTTCCCACGCATTGACAGAGCTACGGGTAACATCAAGCTTCTTTGCGAGCTGTGCCTGTGAATATCCTGCCTCTTCTCTCAAGGTCTTTATCACATCGTATATCATAACAACACCTCAAGACGATTATACCTTGCAATAAAAGATAAATAATTATCAATATATGTATAGTTTGATTGACAAGGTGAAAATATGTGTTATAATTACAGCAGGCAATATAACATTTGCTGAATATTATTTTAAGGGTGAATAAAAATAATGGGATTGTTCGGAAAAAATTTATCATCAGAAGAAATGAATGCTTTATCAGAAGCATTGCTAAATTCTATACGACCAAATTTGAAAGCACCTTCAACTGCCACTCTATGCGATTCAAATCAGTTAGTGATGACCCCTATAGGCGAAGATGTATACAAGGTAGAAGGCTATGTTTACTCCCAAAACGGTTACGGAGCCATGATTAGCACAGATTTTTCAGCTAATGCAACATTAAATCATGGACACTGGGAGATCAGAAATACAATCCTCGGAGTTAAAAACGCTAAAAATTATGCAAAGAATTTTATTGTACGGTTTATAATAATATCAATATTCACTGTTTTAGCGGGACTTTTGGGATATTTGATTTTAACTTCAATAGTGGGCTAAATAAATAGGGAGCGGAAAGAAAATCCGCTCCCTTTGCTTATGCTTCCAAAAGAGAAATGTATTTATAAACAGTTGTGCGGCTAAGCTCGCAGAAAAAACACCCCGATGCGTTTTGCATCGGGGTGTTGCTATTTACCAAGGGAAAATTACTTGAGTGCGTTGTAAACTGCAACTGCGCAAGCAACTGTAGCACCAACCATGGGGTTGTTGCCCATACCGATAAGACCCATCATCTCAACGTGAGCAGGAACGGAAG
>CALZCU010000212.1 GCA_945632055.1 uncultured Ruminococcus sp.
GGAGCATTATAAAAAAGGATATGATGTTCTTGCTCTTACCGACCACAATGTTACAAACACAGTATGGAACCGTAAAGACGATCCGACAGGCAAGGGCAGAGTGTATCTGACTGACGAAAGATACAACGAAATTGCAAACGGAACAGATCGTGACGGCAGAGGAATGGTTGCAATCAGAGATTCCGAGGAGCAGTCACTGAGCGACCACCTGAACACATTTTTTGCTCCCTTCAACAATACCGCAGGAGCAACACTCGAAAGCAATATTGCACAGTGCGAGGAATTAGGCGGAATTTCCCACATAAATCACCCCGGAAGATACACCGGCGGAAAGAATACCTCGGGAACAGCAGGCGAGGACGCTTCAAACAATCCTGAAACCGTTCAGAAATATGTGGATTTGTTCCTGAAGTATGATTCCTGCGTAGGTATGGAAATCATAAATAAGCTTGACGGCGACTCATATTCAGACCGTATTCTTTGGGATAACATTCTTGAGAAAACTATGGAAGAGGGCAGATTTGTGTGGGGCTTCTCAAATGACGACACACATTCAAATGCCGCAACAGGTCACAGCTACAATATGATGCTTATGCCCAAAAACACTGCTACAAATGTAAGAGTAGCTATGGAGAGCGGAGCTTTCTATGCAAGCGCAAAGGTTGCAAAGCGTGAGGGTTACACAAATACAAATATTGCAGAGATCAACGATTATCAGCCTCCTGTAATCACAAATATTGCAGTAGATAACGAGGAAGATAAAATTACAATCGAGGGCGATTATTTTAACACAATTGAGTGGATTGCCGACGGTGAGGTAATTGCAACAGGAAGCACAATCGACCTTAACGACTATGAGGGCAAAATCAACAGCTATGTTCGTGCTCAGCTCAAGGGCGATGAGGGTATCAGCTTTACCCAGCCTTTCGGTGTAACTACTGAGCTTAAGGGCGAAGCAAGCCTTACAATCGACAGAAACACAGTAGTTGTTGAAAATGATGAAAAGACAGTTACCTGCAAGGTTTCGATAGCAAATGTGCTTGCAGCAAATGCCTTTGACGCAAGCTTATCCTACGACCCGACAGTATTTGAGGTGGAAGAGATTAAATCTCTTGCAGAGGGTACGCTCATCAGCACTGACAGAAGCACAGAGGGCAAGGCAAGAATGATTATAGGTACGGAAAATCCCTTGTCGGGTTCAGCCGATATTATGCAGGTTGTTCTCAGACTTAAGGATAATGCGCCGACGGGAATTACTCAGGTTGCTCTCAACAGCATCAACACGGCTGTTTCGGTATCAAGCGATATTTTTGAAGGCTTCCTTGCAGTATCCGACGGTACACAGAGTGTAGAGGTTATTTCCTACCGAGAGCTTTCCGATGTCAACAAGGACGGCGAGGTAACTCTTAAGGATCTTTCACTTGCAATAAAGAATTACAGAACCGATAATGCACAATATGATATTGACCGCAGCGGAGTGGTTGACACAGCAGACTTCATTATAATCTCAGGCTTTATCGCTTAACAGCATAAAACCGAAAATATATGGGGAGCGGCTTCCAACCGCTCCCTTACGCTCATAGGAAAGGTTGAATAGATTGAAAAGAATAATATGTATTGCTGCGGCTCTGATTGTTGCAATGATGTCGATTATACCTGTTTTTGCATCGGAAACAAGCGTTGATGTTGACAGCAGAGCAATTAAACTGCAAAAAAGTGACAAGAGCTTTAAAGTTGAAGTGTATGTGAGCAGCAATGAAAAATTTGCAGGCGTGGAGCTTGGAATAAAGTGCAGTGATAACATTTCCCTTGAATGCTCATCGGCTACGGCAGGAAGTATGTCTGCTTCGCCAAGGAAGGCAGACGGCATATATTGGACAAGCTTTTTTGAAAGCAGTAATAAAATGCCCGCAAATGTTACGGTAACTCTTCAGTTCAAGTGCCCGGAAAATACCGATTATGCAAGTGCGGTAATAGAGCAGGTAAATATTCTCACAAGGGACGGAGCAGGAGTTGTGACCGAAAAGCTTCTGCCGAATATTAAGATTGTCGCAGTCACATCAAAGGAAATTGCGGAGTCAGAGAATAACGGTGTCAGTAATGCAGACGATAAAATCATAACAACCAATAAAAAGATTACAGCCGACGGCGCTGATTCGAGTGAGAATACAGGCAAAGGCTCGGCAAATTCTACAGTCAAAGCCGCTTCAAGCGGTACAATGCAAACGGGAGCAGACAATTATTATGATATTTCCATATACGCAGGATTAGCCTCTTTGTCTGCGATAATTCTTTGTGTCTACATTAAATCCCGAAATAAAACAAATAATGACATATAAATTCAGCCGATGCGGAAAATGACTGCATCGGCTGTAAAGCTTGTCGAAAAAGCTTAGCTCCCCTCGCAAAAGGGGAGCCTTTGATATATATTATTTTGTTATTCTGCTTTTTCAGCCTCAACAGCCGCAGGAGCATCTGCAACAGGTGCTGCTTCTGCAACGGGTGATGTTTCCTCGTCCTTGCTCGTTTCCTTTTTAGCCTTTGTAGTTTTAGGCTTTGAAGCGGATTTTTCTGCTTTTGCCTTTTTAGCAGCAGCTTTTTTCTTTTCAGCCATTTTTGAGGTTGACTTTTTCTTCTTCGGCTTGGGCGGAGCAGGAAGAGCCTCTTTAAGCCTGTAGTAGGTTACGCCGAGAGGAGGCAGGGTAATCTCAATTGAGTAGTCAAGACCGTGATTTTCAACGGCGTCAGTCTTGATGTCGCCGCTGTTGCCGATTCCGCAGCCGCCGAATTCTTCACTCTCAGAGTTGAAAACTTCCTCGTAAATGCCGTAGACCGGAACGCCTATTCTGTATTTCTCACGGGTAACAGGCTGGAAGTTGCACATTACAACAATTTCACTGCCGTCATATGCAATTCTGCGGAAAGCAATTACGCTTTGCTGATAATCGTCGAGCGCAATCCACTGGAAACCGTTCCAGTCATAGTCGTTTTCGTACATTGCAGGTGTGTCACGGTAGAATTTATTTGCTTCGGCAAAGAAATGATTAAGCTGACGGTGCTTGTCAAAATCAAGCAGATTCCACTGAAGCTGCTGTTCAGCGTTCCACTCGTCAAACTGACCTATTTCACTGCCCATAAACATCAGTTTCTTACCGGGATGAGCCATCATATATGTAACAAAGCCTCTTACACCTGCAAACTTCTGGTC
>CALZCU010000213.1 GCA_945632055.1 uncultured Ruminococcus sp.
CTGTAGTCAAAATGAATGTCAGCGACTATCGGTGCGCTTACAGCCTCCTTTAACGCAGGAATGAGCTTTACTGCGTCCATATTCGGAATTGCCGCACGAATAATTTTGCAGCCTGCCTTTTCAAGCTCGACAGCCTGTTTAACAGAGCCTTCAATATCGGTTGACGGAACATTGAGCATTGAATGAACAGCGATGTCTGCTCCGTCGCCTATTTTCACACTGCCTGCTTTTACCTGAATTTTACTTCCCATAATTTCCTCCGCTTTGCTACATTATCGGCAAATTACCTGTAATAAGCTGCCACACATCTTTAAACGACACTATCAGAATAAACAGCATTAATATTACAAGTCCTGCGGTATTTACTATCTGCTCGACCTTTCTGGGTATTGGCTTCCTGAAAATCCACTCGATAAGCAGGAACAGGAAACGACCTCCGTCAAGTGCCGGGAACGGAAGCATATTTACAATACCGAGGTTTACTGTTATCAGAATCATTACGAACAGAATGTTGTTTACTGCTGTGCCAAAGCCTTCCATAAGACCCTGAGAAGCTACATGAGTAACGGCGGTAGCTATGCCGACAGGACCTGACAGCTCGTTAAATGAGAATCTTCCCTGAACGAGCCATACAAGCGATGTCCAGACTGTTTTTGCCATTGAACAGGTTTCTGAGAAGGTCTGCGTAAGCACCGAGCCGACATTCTTTTCAATGGAATCAACATAAAAGTCGATTGAAACTGAAACCTTGCCTGCCTTTTCATTTTCTTCACTGGTGTATTGCGTGAAGAACTGCACATCTTCAAGCGTTATTTCTTCATCGTTTCTGATTACCTTTACATCAGCCTGAAAGCGCTTGCGAGTGTTCTTTTCGGTGATCTCAGGAAGATCATAATCCTTTACTCCGAAATGAGCGTACATTTCATCGCACAGCTTATCAAGAAGTAATTTTGACTCCTTCTTTGTCTTTGCGGTTTTTATTTTTTCACAGCCGCTGCTCAGAATGTTATAAAGCGCAGGAGCAGTGTTTTCATCAAGCTTGAATTCGTCAAACAGCTTGGTGTATACTACGCAGGCCTCGTTAGCGCAGGACTGCTTGTAAACAACAAGCGTTTTGCCGTCGGCTTCAACAGGCTGCAGGGTTGAAATTGCAAATTTTAAATCGGTATAATTCCAAATCGAATAGCCGTTGATATCAACAATTCTGTCGCCTTCCTGCAAGCCGCTGTATGCACTGAAGGAATAAGGCACAAACTGAGTTACGATAGTGGAAGCGTAATTATCAGCCTGAACGGTGTGGGCAAACATAAGAATGAAGCCGAGCAGGATATTCATAACTGCGCCGGCAATTATGATTATCATTCTTTTCCAGACCTTTGCATTATTAAAGGCTTTCGGATCCTCGCTGTCCTCGTCCTCGCCCTCCATTGCACAGTATCCGCCAATCGGAAGAAGTCTGAAGGAATACTCGGTTTCTCCTTTTTTGAAGCCGAACAATCTCGGTCCCATTCCGATTGAGAACTCATTTACCCTTACGCCCGAGAGCTTTGCGGTGATAAAATGTCCTAATTCGTGAGAGAAAATAATCAGCATAAAGAACAGAACGCCGATTACTATTAAAGCTATTGTGGTTAAAATCTGCATTAAAACACTTCAACTCCATAAACAAATATACCGCAATTATTATTTGCAATTACGCACTAAATATTGTTCTTTACATACTCCCTTGCAAGCCTGTCGGCTTTTAAAACATCATCGACCGATTTTAATTCAAAGCTCTGAATTTGGTCAACTGCTCCGCATACAAGCTCGCCTATGTCAAGAAAAGAAATCTTTCCGTTTCTGAAAAGCATATTAGCTTCTTCATTTGCGCCGTTTGCAATTGCAGTTGAAGCACCGCCGATTGCAAGCGCCTTTTTGCAGGCATTCAGACACTTAAATGTATTATAATCAGGCTCAAAAAATGTCAGCCTGCCGATTTGCGACAAATTAAGCTCTCCGACAGGTGAAGAATACCTTTCGGGATAGGTAACTGCATACTGAATAGGTATTCTCATATCGGGGAGTCCGAGCTGAGCAATGACTGAATTATCGCTGTATTCAATCATCGAATGGACTATGCTTTCCCGGTGTACTACCACATCAATGTTATCTACCGAAATATCAAAAAGCCTGCCAGCTTCGATTATTTCAAGTCCCTTGTTCATCATCGTGGCAGAATCAACAGTAATTTTTGCACCCATACTCCAATTCGGATGAGCTAAAGCCTGTTCAACAGTCACGCTCTTCAGCTCTTCCGCCGTTTTGCCAAAGAAAGGTCCGCCTGACGCTGTTAAAATCAGCCTTTTTACAGCCTTTTCATTCGGAGCACCCTGAAGGCACTGAAAAATTGCCGAATGTTCGCTGTCAACTGGAAGGAGCTTAACGCCGTTCTTTTTTACTGCGTCTGTAACAAGGCTTCCTCCTGCAACAAGGGTTTCCTTATTTGCAAGGGCAATATCCTTTTTTGCTTCGGCAGCCGCAATAGTTGGCAGTAAACCTACCATTCCGACTACGGAATTAAGCACAAGCTCGGCATTTTTCTCCGTAGCAGCCGCAACAAGTCCGTCCATTCCGCACAAAACGGCTGTATCGGTGTCTTTTATATTTTCCTTGAAAGCCCTTGCCTTTTCTTCGTTAAAGACAACGGCAAGCTTAGGTTTGTACTTTCTGACCTGCTGTTCAAGCAAATCAATGTTAGTTGAGGCTGTAAGCGCAGTTACAGTCAAGCCGAGCTTATCGACAACATCAAGAGCCTGAGTTCCGATTGAGCCTGTTGAACCTAATATAGAAATATTCTTAATCATTTTACACAAGACTGATAAAAGGAATAATCTGATTTACTGCAACTAAAACAGGAGCAGTAAATATAATGCTGTCAAATCTGTCAAGCATTCCTCCGTGACCCGGGAAAATAGAGCCGTAGTCCTTAATCTTCAGGCTCCTTTTAATCAGAGAAAAGCTTAAATCGCCGAGAATGGATACGGGAGCGTCAATTAATCCGAGCAGAATAAGCGCCCAGAAATTGATTTTTACATCACGCATTATTATGAATTGGAAAACAACTCCGAGGAGGAGAGCAGAAACTACGCAAAAAACTATTCCGCCCAATGCGCCCTCAACAGTTTTTTTCGGGCTGATATTCGGGCAGAGCTTGTGCTTG
>CALZCU010000214.1 GCA_945632055.1 uncultured Ruminococcus sp.
CTTGACAATTCAAATTTTTTTTGATAAAATACTAACTGTTGCATCGGGATGTAGCGCAGTTTGGTAGCGCACACGTCTGGGGGGCGTGGAGTCGCAAGTTCAAGTCTTGTCATCCCGACCACAAAAAACAGGTATCGGTTTCGATACCTGTTTTTTCGTATTCTATTGATTTATTAGTATAAAAGGAGAAATCAGAATGTTAAATATCGGCTATCATCTTTCAATTTCAAACGGATTTGAGGCAATCGGCAAGCAGGCTATTGAAATAAATGCAAACACATTTCAGTTTTTCACACGCAATCCAAGGGGTGGTGCGGCTCGTAAAATTGAACAGGCAGATGTTGACGCACTGAAAAAGCTTATGGCTGAGAACGGATTTTCGCAGATTCTCGCCCACGCTCCTTATACAATGAATCTCTGCTCGGCAAAGTCTGAAACAAGGGAGTTTGCCTTTAACACACTGAGCGATGACTTGCAGAGAATGGAGTATCTCCCCGGCAATCTTTATAATTTCCACCCCGGAAGCCACACAGGGCAGGGTGTGGAAACAGGAATTGAGCAGATTATCTCGGCTCTGAACAAAGCAATGTTCCCTGAAATGAAAACAACTGTGTTGCTTGAAACAATGGCGGGAAAGGGAACAGAGGTCGGAAGCAGGTTTGAGGAGCTTGCAGAAATAATTGACGGTGTTGAGCTTAAGGATAAAATCGGTGTCTGTCTTGATACCTGCCATATTTTTGACGCTGGCTATGACATTGTAAACAGGCTTGATGATGTTCTGAATGAGTTTGACAGAGTTATCGGACTTGAAAGGCTGAAGGCGATTCACCTCAACGACAGTATGAATTATCTCGGCTGTCATAAGGACAGGCATCAGAAGATTGGCGAGGGTGGAATCGGGCTTGAAGCCTTTGAAAGAATTATCAATAACGCTCATCTCAAGAGCCTTCCGTTTTTCCTTGAAACCCCGAATGATATTGACGGCTATGCGTATGAAATCAGGCTTTTAAGAGATTTGGCAAAATGACGGTTTTTAATGGAAAAGTTTGTTAATTTTCACGAATAGTACAATGTTACACAAAAATACTTTGATAGACAAAATAACTGTATAAAGTGCGATAAGATTGTGCAGAATATTCCGTATAAAATGCCATATTTAGCATATTTACTAAAAAGGGATATGCTATATTGTGCAGATAGTAAATTGCGCAAGTCTTAACTTTTTGTTATTATATTTCATAACAGGGGGAATATATGCGGTTCCCTTTGACAGATAGCCGGTCGCTGACGGCTATGCAGAAATATTATATAGGAGTGAGACATTTGAGCAAAAAATTAATGAGCGTCATACTCGCATTATGTATGGCGTTTTCTTGCCTGACAGTCAGCAATTTTACTGCTTTGGCAAGAACAAACGATTCTGCAGAGGTTTCTGCGGAGACTGCTTCCTCATCGGTAGGGGCAGATTACGGTCTTGCAGACAATGTGCAGGACGGACAGATTCTCCAGTGCTGGAACTGGAGCTTCAACGGCATCAAGGCGAATATGGCAAAGATCGCCGAGCAGGGATTTACTGCAATCCAGACTTCGCCTATCCAGACAATCAAGGAAACAACACAGAACAGACAGATGTCCGGAAGCTGGTGGGTTTATTATCAGCCCTCAAACTTCCAGATTGAAACAAACGGTCAGAATGCCTGCGGTACAAAGGCTGAGTTCAAAGCAATGTGCGATGAAGCTCACAAGTACGGCATTAAGGTAATTGTTGACGCAGTTTTGAATCATTTGGCAAACAACGGAGATAATACCCTTTCACATACAATCCCCGATGATATCAGAAATGATTCAAGCTGCTGGCACAGTATCACAACGAACACCTCAAACTGGAACAGCCGTTGGGATATCACACACAACTGTATGGGCGGTCTTCCTGACCTTAATACAGGTAACACAAAAATTCAGAACTACGAGAAAGCATTTATGAAGGAATGTATTGACGCAGGCGCCGACGGATTCCGTTTTGACGGTGCAAAGCACATCGAGCTTCCTGACGATCAGGAAAATGCTTCAAGTAACTTCTGGACAGTTATACTTGACTACACAACTTCCTATGCACAGAGCACAAGAGGAATTACTCCGTATTATTACGGTGAAATTCTTGATAAGCCTGCAGGCGGACAGAGCATTGTAAACGGTTATACAAGCTTAATGAGTGTTACCGCAAACAGAGTAAGCGATGATATCCGTAATCAGGTTAATTCAGGAAATGCAAACGGTGCAAAAAGAAGTGACTTCAGTTATGATGACGGTTCACAGCCGGCAGGCAACAAGGCTGTGCTCTGGAACGAGTCGCACGATACATACGCAAACGGTGCTTCAAGAAATCAGAGCGATACAACATTGAAAAAAACTTGGGCACTTGTTGGTTCGAGAGCCCAGGCTTGCGGTATGTACCTTGCCCGTCCCCGCAACTATTCAGATCAGATCGGTACTGCAAGCGTAACAGCATGGGGCGATAAAGAGGTTAAGGCTGTTAACCGGTTCAAGAATTACTTTGTCGGCAAGACAGAATGCCTTTCTTCAGAAGGCTCAATCGCATATAACGAGCGTGGTACTGAGGGTGTAGTTCTTGTAAACTGCGGCGGTTCGTCAGCTTCTGTAAGCGTTACTGCTAACAAGATGGCTGCTGGCACATATACAGATCAGGTATCAGGCAATACATTCACTGTTGCAAACGGCAAAATCAGCGGTCAGATCGGCGACACAGGCGTGGCTGTTGTTTATAATGCAAAGCCTGCCGGTCCTTCTGCTTTTGTAACTCCCGGTTCTCAGACATTCAATACAGATACTTTAACTCTTACGCTTAAGTACAGCAACGCAACAAGCGGTCAGTATTCAATCAACGGCGGCGCATACACAAGCTTCACAGACGGACAGACAATCACAATCGGTTCTGGTGTTGCTTACGGCTCAAAGATTACTGTAAGCGTAAAGGCTTCCGACGGTTCAACAACCTCCGATCCCGAAACATTTACATACACAAAGGTAGAACCGTCTGCGGTTCAGACTGCTTATTTTGACAATTCTTCATACAACTGGTCAAATGTATATGCGTATATCTATGTTGACGGAACACTCAATAACGGCTCGTGGCCGGGTCAGCAGATGACAAAGGATTCTGC
>CALZCU010000215.1 GCA_945632055.1 uncultured Ruminococcus sp.
CTGTTCCCACCTCAAGCATACTTGCAATCCTGCCGCGAAAGCGCAGTTCTCCGCTTGTCGGTGAGGTGACACGGGAAAGAAGCTTCAGAAAGGTTGATTTTCCTGCTCCGTTTGCTCCGATTATGCCGACACGCTCTCCCCTGTTAATTTCAACGCTGAGCGAATCAAGTGCAAGAAAGCTGTCCTTATTTGAATAGGTGTTTGTTCCTATTTTTTGATTCGGGTCCTCCTTGCCCTTTTTTCTGGCATACCAGCTCTGCAAATCGTGGCGCAGTGTGCCTGAACCGATAACGCCGAGCCTGTATTCCTTAGATAAATTTTCCGTTTTTATTACACAATTTTCTCTCATAATATCAAACCGTATCTATAAAATTCTTTTCCACCTGATTGAACACAATCATTCCGAACAACAGCAGAAAAATCGTTACAACTGCGCTTATCAGAAGATAAAACCACTCAAAGCTGCCGCAGCCGAGGAAAGCATAGCGAAAGCTCTCTATAACAGGTGCAGCAGGATTTAAAAGGAAAATCCATCTGATTTCACTGCTTATCTGTGAAACAGGATAAACAACGGGAGTTAAATACATCCACAGAGTTACGCCAAAGGATACAAGCACATTCAAATCACGGTACTTTGTTGTAACAGATGAGATAATCAGGCCTGTTCCTGTGCCTAACAATGCTGAATGAAGCAAAAGCAGCGGAAAAGCAAGCGCAAGCAAGTTCGGGTGGACATTTGCACCGGTTGCAGAATAAATCACAACAAGGACTGTGAACATAACAAACTGCACAAAAAATGTTATTTAATTATAAATATTTCCCTAAACTGGCTTTACACGCCTAGGAAAATACACCTTACCTAAAATTCTTGAATTGCTCAAAAATGTTGATGAGCTTCGGTTAAGACAGCTTGAAAAAAACGACCAGATTATATTGCCCGCCATATAAAACAGGAATTGCGGCGTACCGTCTGTTGAAATATTTGCAATCACACCGAAAATTACAGTAAAAACAAAGGTTGAAAGGAATGGATTTATGATTATCCAGAGAGGACCTAGAATTGTCTGCTTATATACATTTTTCAGGTCACGCTTGACAAAAAGCATAATAAGGTCACGGTATTTTATTAATTCCTTCAGATTGAGATTAAGCAGTCTGCGCTTGGAGTTGACAACAGTAATATCGTTATTCTGCAACATTACACCTTCTTTAAGCTGAGCATTAATACAATAAAATCTTAACACAATTATCATTTAGTGTCAATTTAGGTTGATTTATAAATTAAAAAATGATAAAATAAAAAAGATAAAAAAACTGATAAGTTTTGAAAGGAATGTTTTTATGTTTAAATCCAATTTAAAAGCAATGTCAATCAGGCTTGCAAACCTTTTGCTGGCGGTGGTGTTAATTTCTTCAATTGCTGTTTTCACAGGCTGCGGAGAAAAGGAATCCGGCTCTAAAGCTTCTTCACAGACAACAACATCAGCAAATTCACAAGCAACCACAAAGGCAAGTTCGGAAGCTTCCAAGGATGAAAATCTGCTTTCCGGAAAATTTACAGCCGTTATTGACATTAAGGACTACGGCAAGATTACGCTTGAGCTTGACGCAGATACTGCACCGATTACCGTTACAAACTTTGTGAATCTTGCAAAAGACGGTTTCTATGACGGACTTACCTTTCACAGAATCATTGATGGCTTTATGATGCAGGGCGGTGATCCTCTCGGCACAGGCATAGGCGGCAGTGATCAGGAAATCAAGGGAGAATTCTCTGCAAACGGAGTTAAGAATGATATTTCTCACAAAAGAGGAGTTATTTCAATGGCTCGTTCACAGGCTTACAACAGTGCAAGCTCACAGTTTTTCATTGTTCACAAGGACAGCACCTTCCTTGACGGTCAGTATGCAGGTTTTGGTCATGTTACAGACGGAATGGATATAGTGGACAAAATCTGTTCTGAAACTCCCGTAGTTGACAACAATGGAACTGTTGCAGAGGGCAAAAAGCCTGTTATTAACACAATTAAAATCACCGATTAAAGGCTCTGTCGTATAATCAAATATTGTTAAGCAAACGGCTGTTTTGAAGTTGGTTCATTTCAAAACAGCCGTTGTTAGTTATAGAATTAAAACCTCATTGTAAGAGAAATTCTGTTTTTATCTGCATCAACGGACAATATCTTGACGCTTACCACATCGCCGACCTTTAATACCTCTGACGGATGTTTGATGAATTTATCGCAAATCTGAGAAATATGTACAAGTCCGTCCTGATGCACGCCGATGTCAACAAACGCACCGAAGTCAATTACATTTCTGACAGTTCCTTTAAGCTCCATTCCCTCTTTTAAATCCTTAATGTCAAGAATATCGCTTCGGAGCATAGGAGCAGGCATTTCATCTCTCGGATCTCTTCCCGGTTTTGACAGCTCCTTTACTATGTCATCAAGAGTTGGTAAACCGATTCCGAGCTTTTCGGAGAGCTGTTTTGTGCCATAGTATTTAACTTTTGACTGTAAATCCGCAAATTTTCCCGACTTAATTTCTTTATCGGAATAATCAAGCAGATGGAGAAGCTCGTTAGCGCTTTTGTAGCTTTCGGGATGCACTCCTGTATTATCAAGCGGATTTTTGCTTTCGGGAACTCTTAAAAAGCCTGCACACTGCTCAAATGCCTTTGGTCCGAGCTTGGGTACTTTTTTCAGCTCCGCACGAGAAGAGAATGCTCCGTTCTCCTCTCGGTATGCAACAATGTTTTTGCAAACTGTTGAATTGAGTCCCGACACCCTTAAAAGCAGAGCAGGCGAAGCGGTGTTAAGGTCTGCTCCTACAGAGTTTACGCAGTCCTCGACAACTCCGTCAAGCGTTTCACCGAGTCTTTTCTGTGGCATATCGTGCTGATATTGACCTACTCCTATCGCCTTTGGCTCGATTTTTACAAGCTCGGCAAGAGGGTCCTGAAGTCTTCTTGCAATTGAAACGGCACTTCTGAGAGTAAGGTCAAGCTCAGGCAGCTCAGATGCCGCAAGTTTTGATGCGGAATAAACCGAAGCACCTGCTTCGCTTACCACCATATAGTAAACGGTATGGTCAGCCTCCTTGATTACATCGGCAGTGAACATTTCGGTTTCCTTGCTTGCAGTGCCGTTGCCTATTGAAATT
>CALZCU010000216.1 GCA_945632055.1 uncultured Ruminococcus sp.
AGGTTTCAATCAAGACAAACGATGTTGCAGGCGACGGCACAACAACAGCAACACTCCTTGCGCAGGCTCTCATCAGAGAGGGTATGAAGAATGTAACTGCAGGCGCAAACCCGATGGTTCTCAAAAAGGGAATTGCAGACGCAGTTGATGTAGCTGTTAAGGCTGTAATTGACAACAGCCAGCAGGTTTCAGGCACAGAGGACATTGCAAGAGTTGCAACAGTTTCCTCACAGGACGAGTTTATCGGCAATCTTATTGCAGAAGCAATGGAGAAGGTAACAACCGACGGCGTAATCACTGTTGAGGAGTCAAAGACAGCTGAAACCTACAGCGAGGTTGTTGAGGGTATGATGTTTGACAGAGGGTACATTGCACCCTATATGGTAACAGACACAGATAAGATGGTAGCAGAGCTTGACAATCCGCTCATCCTCATTACAGATAAGAAGATTTCAACAACACAGGAAATTCTCCCGATTCTTGAGCAGGTTGTTCAGTCAGGCAGAAAGCTCCTCATTATTGCCGAAGATGTTGAGGGCGAAGCACTCACAACTCTTGTACTCAACAAGCTCCGTGGTACATTCACCTGCGTTGCTGTCAAGGCTCCCGGATTTGGCGACAGAAGAAAAGAGATGCTTCAGGATATCGCAATCCTCACAGGCGGCACAGTTATTACATCTGACCTTGGATTAGAGCTTAAGGACACAACAATGGATCAGCTTGGCACAGCTCGTCAGGTTAAGGTTGAAAAGGAAAACACAATTATTGTTGACGGCGCAGGCGACAAGGACGCTATCAAGGGCAGAGTTGCACAGATCAGACAGCAGATTGAGGTAACAACATCTGACTTCGACCGTGAAAAGCTTCAGGAGCGTCTTGCAAAGCTCGCAGGCGGCGTTGCAGTAATCAAGGTCGGCGCAGCAACAGAAATTGAAATGAAGGAAAAGAAGCTCCGCATTGAGGACGCACTCGCTGCAACTAAGGCAGCAGTTGAGGAAGGCATTGTTGCAGGCGGCGGTATCGCTTGTATGAACGCTATTCCTGCTGTAGCAGCTTTTGTTGATACACTTGAGGGTGATGCTAAAACAGGTGCAAAGATTGTTCTTAAGGCACTCGAAGAGCCGCTCCGTCAGATTGCCGCAAACGCAGGTCTTGAGGGCAGCGTAATTGCAGAAAATGTAAAGAGAGCAAACAAGGTTGGCTATGGGTTCAACGCTCTCACAGAGGAGTACACCGATATGGTATCGGCAGGAATCGTTGACCCGACAAAGGTTACCCGTTCCGCACTCCAGAACGCTTCCTCCGTTGCAGCAATGGTACTCACAACTGAGTCGCTCGTTGCTGACATCAAGGAGCCTGCCGCTCCTGCTCCTGCTGCACCCGATATGGGCGGAATGTACTAATTTGTACGAGCAACAAAATTTTATAGTTTATTGGAGAGTCGCTTTATTGCGGCTCTCTTTTTTATAAGTATTCTATTTAATTTGTTTCTTATAAAAATAATAAAAAATATTATAAATTACATTAACTTTTGTAAATATACTTGACAAATAATCCCAATTGTGATAATTTATAAATACAAGGATACTTATCTTGTATTAAAAAGGAGGATTTGCGGTGTTTTTATTGATTATGTATTAAGTTATTTTTTACATATATTCACATATATACATATACAATTTAAGGAGTGTTAATATGAAAAAATCACTTAAAGCTTTTTCAATGCTTTTGTCCGTAATAACATTACTGACCTCTGTCACTGTAGTATCTGTCGGTGCTGTTGAACAAGAAAGAGTAATTGACAGCCTGCCGAATATTACTCAGTATACAACACCCCTCGGTGAAAATGTATACAATGATGAGAATACCGGCTTTCAATATACTTATGCCGGTACTGTAGAAAATAGTGACGGTTCAAAATTAGATGTACTCGTTTGGTACGGCAGCTTAGAGGATCAGATTTGTATGGAGAAGTATGGAGATTATCTTGTGTTCAGTCCCGGAACAACAGGTGCTGACAAAGGTATTTTCTTTGTTGCTACTGATGAAGGCATTTTCAGAATGTGTGAGGTTTGCAATGAAAGATATCCCGATATGGATAGAGTATATGCAGTTATGAAGAGCAATGACAAGACCTATCCATATATTTCTTTGTTTGGTGATGCGGACAGTAACGGCGTGGTAAATATTAAAGACGCTACGCATATTCAGAAATATATTGCCGGAATTGATAGTCAGCAGAGATATATTTATTCGTATAAAAAGGTAATTGATGTTAATGGTGACAGAATTGTTGATATCAAAGATGTAACTGAATTGCAGTATAAAATTCTTGGCTGATATTTGTTCTGAAAGAGTTTTTGCTAATAATTTTCAATTTAGGGCATTACCGATTGCGGCAATGCCCTTGCTTTTTTATTCTCTGTATATTATAATAAATTATAATATTCTAATTAATCAGATGGTGATTTTATGAAAATTAAAGAGGATTTTCTTTTGCGTAAGGTTGCAGATTCTTATGTTGTAGTGCCTGTAAATAATCTTACTCTTGATTTTAACGGCATAATTAATTTAAACGAAACAGGCGCATTTCTTTTTGAACTCCTGCAAAAGGGAGCAGACATGGAAGAGCTTGTTCAGAAAATGCTTGATGAATACGAGGTAACTCGTGACAAGGCTGAAAATGATATTGATAAATTTATCAAAAAAGTAAAGGATGCGGATATCCTTGAGTAAAGAAGTCGTAATCGATGATATAATTAGTATCATTGAAGAAAAGCTCAACAGCGGCGGAACTGTAACCTTTACGCCAAAAGGCACAAGTATGCTCCCGATGCTCAGAGACGGGGAAGATGTTGTCGTGCTGTCAAAGCCTGAAGGCAGGCTTCACCTTTTTGATATTCCGCTTTACAGACGAAGCAACGGAAGTTATGTTCTTCACAGGATAGTTAACTTCGATTCTGACGGAAGCTATGTTCTCTGTGGTGATAATCAGTTTGAGCTTGAACACGGAGTAAAGGACAGTGATATTATCGGTGTTGTTACGGCTTTTTACCGCAAGGGAAAGGCTTACAGAGTTAATTCGCTGAAATACAGATTATATGTTAATTTTTGGTTTTATACTCGCTTTATACGGCGCTCATACCGCTTTGGAAGGAACAGATT
>CALZCU010000217.1 GCA_945632055.1 uncultured Ruminococcus sp.
GAGCATTTTGTAATGCTTTTCATTTGCCGTTTCGTGGCGGAGCAAATACCTGTCTGCTCCTGATGAAAACAACCTTTTATAGCTCTCCTTTGAGCGTTCGCCGAGAGAAAGCGTTACGGCGCAGTCGGGGTAAAGCTCCTTGATTGAGCCGACAATATCGCACATAATTTCATCGTTGTAGTATCCGTCCTCGCCACCCTGAAGCACAAAGGTTCTGAATCCGAGGGAATATCCCGACTTACAGCAGGAGAGAATCTCCTCCTTTGAAAGACGGTAGCGAACGGCTTTTCTGTTGGAGCGGCGCAGACCGCAGTAAAGACAGTCGTTTTTGCAGAAGCTTGAAAGCTCAATCAGCCCTCGGATATAGATTTTGTTCGAGAACTGTTCAAGCGACCTTTTCTGCGCCTTTTTGCGGAGAATTTCTGCTTCCTCATCGGTTATCGTTTCAAGAAAGAGTGCAAGCTCCTGCTTTGAGGGAAGCTCGTTATTTTCAATTTTTTCGATAATTTCAAGTCTGTTCATATCACTTTTTTGAGTAGGCTGTTTTAACGGTTACTCCGGGCAGTCTGCCAAGCCTGCCCGAAACCTTGCTGATGACATCAAGCTCAGCGTCAATCACAACGCTGATTATGCTGATGTTTTTCTTTTTGTAGGGAAGTCCGAGCCTGCCGATTATGAAATCGGAAGCGGAGTGGAGAATTTCGTTTATCTGTGCTGTTGAGTCGGGATTTTCAACAATTATGCTGATTACCGCAACCCGTTCATTGCTGTTTATATTGTCAGCCATTTTACACCTCGCACTATTAAGTAAGCACTTGTATTACAAAAGTTTTGCTTAACCTTTCGGAAGTTACACGATTTTCGTTGATGTAACATATAGAAAAACAGCGGTGCCATATGACGCCGCTGTTTATTATTTCCTGCAAAAGGGTGCAATTATCCCTTTTACTGCGTTGTCTTATGCGTCAATAAAATTTCAGCGTCAGAACTGCAAATTTTCTGTTAAATTGTATCAGAATGTACCGCTGCTGCCGTGAGATGAACTGTTGCTCGAACCGCCCGAAGAGTCTCTGTCATCATCATCTCTGTCAACCGTAACGGTAACGGTTTTGTTGAGGAATATATCATTGCTTACGGTGAGGTTTGTAACGCTGTTGGATTTGAGGTCATAGGTGCCCTGCTTGCCATTGTGCTTGTAGCGGTGAGCTACCACAATAACGGTGATTGTCGCCGTAACAAGACCGATTGCTCCTGCGATAATTCCGTAGTGCTTGAGGGCATACAGAAATGGATTGTCTTTTTTTTCATTAATAACTACATTTGTGTTTTCGCCCGTACCTTCTCCTGAGTCGAAGTAGCGTTCCGAAACCTCAATGTACTTGAATACTGCACCGTACCAATCCTGACTGCTGATATACGGACGAAGCTCTGATTTTATATCGTCCATTCTGTCGTCGTCGAAGTAGTACATAGCCTTTCCCTTAGTTATGATTATCCTGTTATCTGAGCTTCTGTCAATAACAAACATAACTCCGTCCTTGGAAAAGCTCTGCTTATCATAATAGCTGTTGCAGTAGTCCTCCATTTCATCGGATTTAACTCCGTTGAAATTCGTATAAACGATTACATCCCAGCCTGTTTTGTCGCTGACCTCTTCAAGTCTTGCTTCAATTTCAGTCTGCTCGCTCGAGGTGAAAAGTCCTGCGTCGTCAATCAGCTTGCTTTTGCTTTCGGCTGACACGCATATTCCCGAGCAAACAATCAGCAGAAATGCGCATAGAAATGCGGAAATTCTTTTAGTGTAATTCATAATCATAACAGCAGAAAACCTCCCAGCATACCGAGTGCAAACACCGCAATTGCAACTATTGCAAAGAGAATTGCAAGCTTTCCCTTTGAGGTCGGAAGCTTGCCGTAGGTTTTGCCTGTCTGACCGTTAATGGCGAAGGGATAAATCTCGCCGTTGTACTTGTAGGTCACAACCCAGACGGGAAGCAGGGTGTAATTCCACGATTCAAGGTCGGTAATATCGTTGTAGCTCTCAACTCTGACCGAGGTGTATTCGTCCATTGTGTCCTTTAAAAGCTCTTGCGCATACTCTCTTATGCGAGCCTGCACCTCGGGATTGACCTCTTCAATTTCAAGGTCACGCTTCTCAGCCTGAAAGCCCGAAAGGTAGGACATTGAAAAGTCGTGAGCCTGCGACAAATCAAACGGGTGAACGCACTGGAGCATATCTCTGTCCTGACTTTTTAAGGCTCTTTCAAAGACATTTTTAATGATAAGGTCACCGCTTCGCTCAAGGCGGTAGGTGCTTGTTTCGGTGTAGCGTTTGTTGCCTACGGAATATGTGCGCACCTTTTCACCGATAGCGGTCATATCAGCCTGACGCTGAGTGTCGATGTACCAATAGGGGAAGTAGACGCCTGTGAGCTTTTCAAACTGCTTTTTGCTTGCAAAGCCCTTGGCAAGGAACCACTTTTTCTTGCACATAGCAAGGAATTTTTCGATAGCCTTTTCCTTTGAAAGCGCAAACGGAACTACTCGGTTGGGCTTGAATTTTCCCGAAAGTCTGCCGCCGAGAACGACGGGATTCTGACAGTAGAAGCAGGTGGTGGCGGCTGTTGACTCGGTTGTGACAACCTCTGCGCCGCAGCTGGGGCAGGTGTAGACAACTGCGTCCTCAACCTCGCCCTCGCCGTCCTGCTGACGGCTTTCCTGAGCCTCCTCGGCTTTTTCAGCCTGACTTTGCTTAGCTTCCTTTTCGGCGTACATCTGCTGAATTTTCTGTTCCTCGAAATCCGACATACAGTATTCACAGCTGAACATCTGCTTGTCGGGATTGAACTTCAGCGGACCGCCGCAGTTAGGGCATTTATAGTTAACTGTAGCCATAATGTACCTCTGATTTTATGTTGAATATGAGTTTTGAGTGCGAAGCACTCACAATTAACAACTATGTTCGTGAAGATAGTTTTTGCGTAAATTTTAGTTAAATTTCCCGACCGACCGAGTACCTCGGTTCGTAATTCGTGTAAATAGGTCGGCTTATTAATTACAACGGTTTCCCGACCAATGTGTATGCTGTAATCCTTCGGAACAGTCAAGACTGTTCCCTACACTGTATTTATTAAGGCTTTCCTAACACTTCGT
>CALZCU010000218.1 GCA_945632055.1 uncultured Ruminococcus sp.
CGATTTTTGACCAGAACGCAACCTGGAAAACAAAAACGCTGACTGATTTTACGGCGAAGGAGCTTCTTGTTCCGATTTTCAAAAACGGCGAATGTGTCTACAATTCACCGTCAATCAAAGATATTGCCGACTATTGCAGAACTCAGGTAGGACTTCTGTGGGACGAGGTCAAGCGGTTTGAAAATCCTCACTCATATTATGTGGATTTGTCGAAAAAGCTTTATGAAATCAAAAATATCCTTTTGAATGTATATGGGATTTAATGCCTGAGAGGTGGCTTGAAATGATTAAAAAAATCGGTTCATTAGTTTTAGTGATGATTTTTGCCGTTCTGAGCATCTTTTCGGTCAATGCGGTTTCCTATAATGAATCGGAAAATACAATTACCCTTGATGTGTCGCCGAACAGCGATATTTATTACGAGCTTCAGAATGCGCTTAACACAGCAAGAGAAAGAGGTACTGATTTATCGCCCTGCAGGGTAATTATTCCCAAGGGAAATTACAGTCTTTCGTGGACTGTGAAAATTTACAGCAATACTATTCTCAGTGCATACGGTGCGAATATAAAGAAGTGCTATACGGGCGGCTGTATGCTCCGCTCGGGCAGTGAGGGCGACGGATTGAGCGGCTATGACGGATACAGAAATATTACGCTTGAGGGCGGAGTATGGGACGGAAACTGCTTTGACAGCAGGTACAACGGCAGGAGCTTTTCCAACCTGAGATTCGGTCATATGAGGAATCTTGTGCTTAAGGATATTTCTGTGCTGAACAATAAGGACGCACACCATATTGAATTGGGCGGTGTTAAGAATGTTCAGATTTACGGCTGTTATCTGTCGGGCTACACAGGCGGCACACAGGAAGGTCAGGAAGCAATACAGCTTGATGTATGCACAAAAAGCGCATTTGACGGCTACGATAATTTTGACAGCTCGCCCTGCGAAGATGTGTATATCCACGACAATAAATTTGATAATGTTTACAGAGGCGTCGGCAGTCATAACGCTGTTGCAGGAAAATACTACAAGAACATCAATATCTATGACAACACCTTTTCAAACACACCGAGCTTTGCCGTTTACGGCTACAATTGGATAAATTCCAAAATATACAGCAATACTATGACTGATGTCGGCGGCGGAATTGATGTGAGAAGCGTTGCTGCAAAATTCTCCGATGTCAGCACAAGCGGCAATCTGAGCTTGCAGATTAGTAATAATGTAATTAAGATAAGCAAAAAATCAAATCTCAGCACCGTTGTCGGAATAAGGGTGTGGACGGATGCATCGGCAGGCGGTGCAGTTTCAACAAGTATTCCGCTTGAAAAGAGAACTGTTCAGAGCGTTTCCGTAACAGGCAATAAAATCAGCGGAAGAACAAGGTTCGGAATATGCCTTTCGGACGCATATAAATGTACGGTTTCGCAGAACACCGTTGACGGAACGGAAAACGACAATACAATAACCTCGTCAAGGGCATTGTTCCTGTCGAGGAGCAGTAACAACACCGTAAGCGGAAATACCTTTAAGAATATCAGAAACAGCGACAGCGGCGGTATTCAGATTGAAAAGTCAAGCAATAACAATACAGTCAGCAGTAACACCGTTTCCAATGTTGAAAAGGCAGGAATTTCCATAAACGGAGCGCAGAACAACACCGTTTCGGGCGGTAAAATAGAGAACTGCAACAATCAGGGAATTGCAGTTTCAAACGGCGCAAAGGGCAATGTGATAAAAGGCGTGAGCGTTTCAAATACGGGCGGAAATTCGGTGACAATAAATTCGTCCGATAACTGCACCATCAGCGGAGTAAAGGTCGCGTCGGGAAAAGCAAACGGCATCAATGTTTCAGCTTCAAAGGGTGCTTCGGTTTACTCAAATACGGTTGAGGGCTGTTCAAGCATAGGAATCAGCATAAATTCAGCCTCATCAGCTTCATATCTGAACGACAACAGGGTTATTTCCTGCGGCGCAGGAAGTGCAATTTCTGTGTCCTCCGATTCCTCTGCACCCGTAAATTCACTTACAAGGGTAACGCTCAATGCGACAAATGTTAAGTCGGGAAGCATCAGCGGCAAGACTAAGGCGAATACATATGTTGAGGTCTGCAACGGCTCGTCAATGCTCGGCAAGGCAAAATCGAACAGCTACGGTGAGTTTACCGTTAAGTTTACCGCTCCGGGTAATACTGCAAGCCTTCTTGCCTTAATTAAGGATTCAAAGAATAATTCCTCCTGCGGAAGATTCACATTCGGCAATCCCGTTGTAACTGTAGCAACACCGAAAATCAGCGGTTTTCAGAACACGCAGGACGGTATAAAGATTTCGTGGAACAAGGTTTCGGGCGCATACAAGTACAGAGTGTATTACAAGGGAAGCAACGGATGGACAAGACTCGCCGAAACATCGGGTACAAGCGTTGTCGATACCGATGTTCGTTCGGGCAAAACCTATACCTATACCATAAGGTGCGTAGACAGCTATGGCAGATTTGCAAGCGACTATAACGGCACAGGCTGGAAGCATATGTGGATTGCAACTCCCAAGGTTTCAAGGATAGAAAACACTGCAAGCGGGATCAGGCTCAGCTGGAACAGCGTTCCCGGCGCATACGGCTACAGAGTTTATTATAAGAACGCAAACGGCAATTGGGCAAGATTCAAAAATGATGTTTACGGCACAACAAAGCTCGATACGGGCGTTAAAATCGGAAGAACGGAAACCTATACAATCAGATGTGTTGACAAGAACGGCAATCTTCTGAGCGACTACAACAAATCGGGCTTTTCGATTAAATATCAGCCTGTTGCTCCCACACTTTCGCTGAAAAACACTGCAAACGGAATAGAGATTTCGTGGAATAAAATTGCAGGCGTTGACAGATACAGAGTGTATTACAAAAATTCAAGCGGCAATTGGGTGCGCTTTAAGAACGATATTTACGGCACATCAATGCTTGACAAGGGAGTTAAGGTCGGCAGAGCCGAAACCTACACAATAAGGTGCGTAGACAGCAGCGGCAACCTTGCAAGCGGATACAATTCCGCAGGCTGGACAATTACATATAGAAAATAGCATTAAAAAGAGGACTGTAGAAAAACTCAGATAATCAATAAATAACAACAATTCTTTGCTATTACAT
>CALZCU010000219.1 GCA_945632055.1 uncultured Ruminococcus sp.
CGACAGAAATAAAGTACATAATCGAAAAGCTGGAAGAACAGGGGTATATCATATCAGTAGGAGCAGGCAAGCCGATACTGAGAGTAACAGAAATGAGCTACCCCGTACTCAAGGGCAAAGCGAAAGTTAATATTAAGAAAACAAGAAAGCTCAAATCTCATATCGAAAGAGTCAATATTGATGATACTAACAGTGAATTATTTGATGCACTAAAGGTGGTAAGAACATATTTTGCTATGAAAAGGGGTGTTCCTGCGTATATAATTTTTTCTGATGCAACACTTGCGGATATGTGCAAGGTTATGCCGACCACGCCTAAAGAATTTTTGAGAGTAAAAGGTGTAACCGGCATAAAGCTTGAGAAATACGGAGAAGCATTTATGCGAATCATAAAAGAATATGGCAAATCCGATAATAATGAAAAAAGTAAAAAATATGATGTTGCTGAAAAGAAAAATAGCGGCTTAACCGGTGCCTATGAACCTTGGTCAGAAAAAGAAACAGAGAAGCTAAGATTCGAATACGAAGTAGGAATCCCGATAGATAAAATCGCCAAAAACCACGGCAGAACAAAAGGAGCTATCAGAAGCAGACTTAAAAAAGAGGGATTAATTGAAGAATAGCTGTGGCTGATTTGGTATTCTTTTATTATAAAACAACTTACTTATTATCTTGCTTATTTTCTTGCATACCCTAATTCCGAACCATTTTTAAACTTGAAAAAATTACAAATAATAATTTTATTTTTGGGGCAAACAATACTATTGCGGCGATAAATTGAAGATTCAACAGCCGCTTAAGATAAAAATCAAATGAAAATTCAAAAAGTTTTGAAAAGGAGAAAAATAATATGTCAGGCAGAAATAATCAGCTTAATGTTCCGCAGGCAAAGGAAGCGATGGAACGCTTTAAGATGGAATGTGCAAATGAAGTCGGCGTAAACCTCAAGCAGGGCTACAACGGCGACATATCTGCAAGAGAAGCAGGCTCCGTCGGCGGTCAGATGGTTAAAAAGATGATTGAGTCATACGAAAACAGTATGAAATAATCAAAGCTGAATATAGTATTTTAAATTCGGCATAAAATAAACGGGCGCACGAAAAATCGTGCGCCTGTGATTTTGTAAACTGTCCTAATGACCTGTGTCAAATTATCGCTTAATCACTCTGCAATTTATGCTTCCGCTCTGTTGATTGCGTTTAAAACGCCCAGAACCGATGCGACATTGACATTGGAGTCAATTCCGATTCCGAAAATGTTCTTTCCGTCAGGCTTTTTAAGCTCAATATAGGACACAGCCTTTGAGTCTGAGCCTTGAGAAATTGCGTGCTGGCTGTATGAGATAAACTCGTATTTGTCAAGACCAACTGCCTTGATTGCGTTGAAGAATGCGTCAATAGGACCGTTGCCTACTCCGCTGAGAATAACCTCGTCCTTATCATCAATAACCATTCTGCCCTTGAAGTGAACATAATCCCTGCCGTTTTCGCTTTCCTCGTAAATTTTCCTTTTGGTCAGCCTGTATTTCATCGGGTGATTGAGGTAATTCTGCTCGAATACCTCGAAAAGCTCCTTGGGAATAAGCTCTCTCTCAAGCTCCTCACATTTTGCCTGAACAAGAGCTGAAAACTCAGGGTGCATACGCTTTGGCAGGTCGTAACCGAAATTATTGCTCATTACAAAGGCAGCACCGCCCTTGCCCGACTGAGAGTTAATTCTGATAATCGGCTCATATTCTCTGCCGACATCTGCCGGGTCAATCGGAAGATACGGAATTTCCCACATATCGGTGCCGCTTTCACGCATATATTTCATACCCTTGTTGATAGCGTCCTGGTGTGAGCCTGAGAATGCAGTGAAAACAAGCTCGCCGATATACGGCTGACGAGGGTCGATTTTCATATTTGTGCAGCGCTCATAGATTTCACGCAGCTTGGGCAGATTCGAGAAGTCGAGCTTCGGGTCTACTCCCTGAGTAAACATATTAAGTCCCATTGTAACAATGTCCATATTGCCTGTGCGTTCACCGTTGCCAAAAAGCGTTCCCTCAACTCTGTCTGCGCCTGCAAGCAGTGCAAGCTCTCCGGCAGCCACACCGCAGCCGCGGTCATTGTGCGGATGAACGCTGATGATTGCGGCTTCTCTGTTTTTGAGGTGTCTTATAAAGTATTCAACCTGGTCTGCAAATGTGTTCGGAGTGCACATTTCAACGGTATTCGGCAGGTTGAGAATGACAGGATTCTCCTTTGTTGAGCCTAAAGCCTCCATAACCTTGTCGCAGATGTCAACGGCATTGTCCATTTCCGTTCCGCTGAAGCTTTCGGGGGAATATTCAAGACGGAAATTAGTATCACCGTCATATTCATCAATAAGCTGTTTGATGAGCTTTGCACCCTCAACGGCAATGTCCGTAACACCTGCCATATCGGTTTTGAAAACAACCTTTCGCTGAAGCGTGGATGTTGAATTGTAGAAGTGAACAATTACATTCTTTGCGCCCTTTACAGCCTCAAAGGTCTTTCTGATAAGATGCTCTCTTGCCTGAACAAGTACCTGAATAGTAACATCATCGGGAATGTGGTTTTTTTCAATAAGCTCACGGCAGATTTCATATTCCGTTTCAGATGCGCTCGGAAAGCCGATTTCAATTTCCTTAAAGCCCATATCGCAAAGAGCGTGGAAAAATTCGAGTTTCTCTTCAAGATTCATCGGGTCAACAAGAGCCTGATTTCCGTCACGCAGGTCAACGCTGCACCAAATCGGAGCTTTTGTAATAGTCTTGCTCGGCCATGTTCTGTCCGGAATGTCGATTTGTTTGAAAGGAATGTACTTTTCAAACGATGGTTTCATAATAATAACCTCCTGTTACAGCCAAAAATCAGGCTGCGTTAAATTCACACAAAAAAAGCCCCTTAAAAGCAACTAAAATAATTGCCAAAGGGACGAATAAAATCGTGGTACCACCCAATTTCAGCCGCATATCACTATGCAACCCTTAAGGACTTCCAACAAAGTCCCGACCGATAACGCAGTCCGGCGTTTCGCATTACATATATATGTATATATATTTCACACGAAAAACTCAGGGATGAGCTATACATGTAATTTTCCGCACCGACTCACACC
>CALZCU010000220.1 GCA_945632055.1 uncultured Ruminococcus sp.
CCTATTGCTGAAATGTCCGACTTCTCGACATACATCAGACAGATTACTCAGGGCAGAGGCTCGTTTGAGCTTTCATTCGCTCGCTACGAGGACGCTCCTGCAAATGTTGCTCAGAAAATTATCGAAAAAGCAAAGGCAGAAATGACTGAATAGTCGATTGAATGCCTCGACATATATTTAAAAAAATAATTACGGGCGGATTTTCATCCGCCCGTTTTCTGTTCTGCAATGTCAATTCAGAGTTATTCTGCGTTTTTCAGAAATTATTACTCCCTCATCGTTCAGCCTTTTAATTTCACGCATCATTGCGCTCCTGTCAACCGCAAGGTAGTCTGCGAGGTCAGAAAAAGGCAACGGAAGTGTAAAGCTATTGCTGTTCTCCTCTGCTCTGAGATATTCAAAAAATGACATCAGCTTGTGCCTTAAGGAACGCTGGCAGAGAATTTCAACATGGGCAAGCGACTTCCTCGCAGTTGTCATAATAAGATGGTCAATCATAAGGATATGCTTTGCGCAATGATTTTCACAGCAGGAAATCAGCTTCTTATACTTTATAAATTCAACACTGCACTTTGTCTTGGCATAGACATAAAACAGCTTGTCCTCTGCGTCGGGCAAAAAGTGCTTTCCAAACACACAGCCCTTTGTGTAGTAGTCGAGTATGCGCCTTTGCTCCTCGGTATTGATTGTCGAGAGATATGCCATACCGCTTGTAATTATTCCGATTGTGTCATTTTCAGGTGAACAAATTGTAATTATTTCGCCCCTGTCATACTCCCTTGAAACAGGTGCAAAACACTCCTTAAGCCCGATTCTGTCTGTGTTTGTGAGCTTTTCTGCAATAGATATTTCATTCATTGTTACCACTCCATAATGTGTGTCGTTTTTTATCCCAATACTACATATTGTTATTATAAACTATTTTTGTTGCTTGTGCAACAGTAATTTTTAAATTTATACTGTATAATTAATCCTGCTTAAAAAATTATTTGGAAGGAAGGGAAATTATGAAAATCATTAAAAGAAACGGCTCCGAAGAGGATTTTAACATTGAGAAAATTATTAACGCCGTTAAAAAGGCAAACAACTCCTCGGAAACCCGTTTTCTGACAGATGAACAGATTATCGACATTGCAGACTATGTTGAATATAGATGTAACAAAATCAAGAGAGCCGTTTCCGTTGAGGAAATTCAGGATATGGTTGAGGACCAGCTTATGGCTAAGGGTGCGTTTGAGCTTGCCCGCCGTTATGTGAGATACCGCTACAACCGCTCTCTTGTGCGTAAGGCTAACACAACCGACAACAGAATCCTCTCTCTCATTGAGTGCAACAATGAGGAGGTAAAGCAGGAAAACTCCAATAAAAATCCCACAGTCAACAGCGTTCAGCGTGACTATATGGCTGGCGAGGTAAGCCGTGACCTGACAAGCAGAATACTGCTCCCGCCCGACATCGTTGAGGCAGACAAGCAGGGACTTATTCACTTTCACGATTCCGACTACTTTGCTCAGCATATGCACAACTGCGACCTCGTAAATCTTGAGGATATGCTACAGAACGGAACTGTTATCAGCGACACGCTCATTGAAAAGCCGCACAGCTTTTCAACAGCCTGCAACATTGCAACTCAGATTATCGCTCAGGTTGCCAGCAACCAATACGGCGGTCAGAGCATAAGCCTTGCCCACCTCGCTCCCTTTGTTCAGATTTCAAGGGAGAAAATCCGCAAGGAAACTCTTGCCGAAATCGAAGAGCTTGGCTGTGAGGTAAGCGAAGAAAAAATCAACGATATTGTTGAAAAAAGACTTCGCAAGGAAGTAAACAGGGGCGTTCAGACAATTCAGTATCAGGTTGTCACACTGCTCACAACAAACGGTCAGGCTCCGTTTGTTACCGTATTTATGTATCTTAACGAAGCTAAAAATGAGCAGGAAAAGCAGGACCTTGCACTCATCATTGAGGAAACCCTCAAACAGCGTCATCAGGGCGTTAAGAACGAGGACGGAGTATGGATTACACCTGCATTCCCGAAGCTTATATATGTCCTTGAGGAGGACAACATCAGAGATGACAGCAAGTATTGGTACCTGACAGAGCTTGCCGCAAAATGTACGGCAAAGAGAATGGTGCCCGACTACATCTCCGAAAAGGTTATGCTTCAGAATAAAATAGATAAAAACGGCGAAGGTCACTGCTACACCTGTATGGGCTGCCGCAGCTTCCTCACACCCTATGTTGACGAAAACGGCAAGCCGAAGTATTACGGCCGCTTCAATCAGGGTGTTGTTACCGTTAACCTTGTTGACATCGGCTTGAGTGCAAACAGGGATATGGACAAATTCTGGAAGATTTTTGACGAGAGAATGGAGCTTTGCCACCGTGCATTGCAGTGCCGCCACGAAAGACTTACAGGCACTCTCTCCGACGCCGCTCCTATCCTCTGGCAATACGGCGCACTCGCAAGACTGAAAAAGGGCGAAACAATCGACAAGCTTCTCCACGGCGGTTACTCAACCCTTTCACTCGGCTATGCAGGACTCTGGGAATGTGTTTACAGCCTTATCGGCAAAAAGCTCACCGAAACAGAGGGCAAGGAGCTTGGCCTACAGATTATGCAGAAGCTCAACGACTACTGCGCTAAGTGGAAAAAGGAAGAAAACATCGACTACAGCATCTACGGCACACCGCTTGAAAGCACAACCTATAAATTCTCAAAATGTCTGCAAAAGCGTTTTGGCATCATCAAGGGTGTGACCGACAGAAACTATATTACAAACAGCTACCATGTTCATGTTTCCGAGGAAATCAATGCCTTTGACAAGCTGAAGCTTGAGTCTGAATTTCAGGCTCTCTCCCCCGGCGGTGCAATCAGCTATGTTGAGGTTCCCAATATGCAGCAGAACATTCCTGCCGTACTTCAGGTAATCAAGTTCATCTATGACAACATTATGTATGCTGAGCTGAACACCAAGAGCGACTACTGTCAGGTGTGCGGCTTTGACGGAGAGATTGCCATTGTTGAGAATGACGGAAAGCTGGAGTGGGAGTGTCCCAAGTGTCACAACCGTGACCAGGACAAGATGAATGTTGCAAGAAGAACCTGCGGCTACATCGG
>CALZCU010000221.1 GCA_945632055.1 uncultured Ruminococcus sp.
ATTGAATATGGGAGAATTCCCGAGTGGCCAAAGGGGGCAGACTGTAAATCTGTTGCGTCATGCTTCGATGGTTCGAATCCATCTTCTCCCACCAAACACAAATAATCCGAACTTTTTACTGATTGGTGAAACGTTCGGATTTTTGATTTATCGGAAATATTGAAAAAATGAAATTATTTTTCAAAAATTGCATATATTTATGCAACTTTTCTCTTTTTCTCTCTATATATGAAAGGACAAACCTTTAAAATCATATGAAGGAGAAAATTATGAGTATTATTGTTAGAAAAACATATTATTGGGAGTCTGATAAATGTAATTACATTGAAAAAGATCTTATTGAACTATTTGTACCTCAAACTCATAAAAGCAAAGAATACAAGAATTGGATTGCAATTCTTGATTTGAAAACTTGTTTAGTGTGTAGAAACTGTCATGGAAAAATATATAAATTCTATGAACAACCTCTTCAACAACCGCCGGTTCATAATAATTGTCGTTGTGAAATTGTTGAAATCGATGCTGTTTATGCGGGAGGGGCTACTCAAGACGGAGTTGCCGGTGCTGACTATGTATTAAAACAAACAGGAGCTTTACCGGATTGTTACATTACAAAAAAGACAGCTAAAAAATTGGGTTGGTCACCTATACTCGGAAATTTAAATATTGTTGCGCCAGGTATGCAGATAGGAGGGGATGTTTTCCAAAACAGAAACGGACACCTTCCTATAGCAGAAGGTAGAATATGGTATGAAGCAGATATAAATTATGATTTCGGTTATAGAAATCACCATAGAATATTATATTCGAATGATGGCTTAATATTTGCAACTTATGATCATTATATGACTTTTGTTCAGGTGCAGTAAAAGGAGGAAAAGGAAATGTTAACTGATGAATTAAAAAAATATATTTTGGACTTTTCAGAATGCAATTATTTAGGGGAAATTCATCAAAGAATTCAAACGGTCTTAGAATTGCCGGATTGGTATGGACAAAATTTGGACGCTTTATGGGATTCAATTACAGGTATTATGTATCTTCCTGCGGAAATCACTATTATTTTTCAACCGCAAACTATACAGGCATTACAGTTATCAGAAGAGGTTGATAAAATAATTACTGTTTTTAAGGAAGCTGCTAATGAATTTGGTGAAATTGTTTTGAATATTGTAAAGTAATGAAGTGATGCAGGGATTATAAATTCGTTGGTTCGAAACTACCATAAAATTTGGCAAAAACATCTTTTTTGCTCAACCCTGACAAAAAATCCGTTCTCATCGAGGACGGATTTTTGATTTGTAATTATATAATTTCAAGAAATTATGCAAATGTACAAAGCATAAGCATTAGGGCGACAATACCAAAAAAGAAATTGTATAATTTAAAATATTTCGCTGGTTTAGAACTACTACAAAAATCAGCGAAAACATCTTTTATACACATCATCAAAAAACAATTAATCCGAAATTTTACCGTTAAGTAAATTTCGGATTTTTGATTTTATGCAGTTTGGGCATGATTAACTTGTTTTATCGCATAGACTTGGCATAGCACTTAACCACCCAAACAACACGGTATTATACTTAAAAACATAAACAAACATTTGATATTATATACAAACTGCGCTATACTAATATATAACAAATATGTAATCAAAGGGAAGATTATAAGGATGGGATACATAAAAAAAAGCAAAATAGATATGCTGAACGGTCCGATTTGGAACAAGCTGCCTATGTTTGCCCTGCCTGTTGCGGCAACTGCAATTCTTGAACAGCTTTTTAACGCCTCTGACATTGCAGTTGTCGGCAATTTCACTGGTGCGGACAAAACCGCCGCCGTGGCTGCCGTGGGTGCCAATGCACCTATAATCAGCCTTATTTTGAACTTGTTTATCGGGATTGCTCTTGGCGGCAAATGTTGTAATCGCAAACGCTGTCGGACGAGACGACAAAGACGCAGTTGAGCGTGCGGTTCACACATCAATGATTATGTCGGTTATCGGCGGCGTGATTGTCACCATAATCGGAGAACTGATTGCAGGAATACTGCTTCGCTCTTTGCAGGTGCCCGATGATGTTTATCAACTTGCACTGATGTATCTTAGAATTTATCTGCTTGGTATGCCGGTAATTCTTCTTTACAACTTTGAAGCGGCAATTTTCAGAAGCGTTGGCGACACACAGGTTCCGTTAGCCGCTCTTGCAATATCCGGAGTGTTAAACGTTTTGCTAAATCTGTTTTTTGTTATAGTGGTGCATATGACGGTAAACGGAGTTGCAATTGCAACTGTCATTTCAAATATAGTCAGCTCAGCCATATTGTACAGAAAACTGAGAAAGTCAGACAAATACATAAAAGTTGACCCGAAAAAATTAAAGATTGATTCGGTAAGCTTTGTACATATAATGAAAATCGGACTTCCTGCGGGTATTCAAAGCGCAGTATTTGCTGTTTCCAACATTGTAATACAATCGGCTATCAACAGCCTTGGAACAGTGGTTATGGCTGCCTCAAGCGCTGCATACAACATAGAAATATTTGCCTATGATATACTGAATGCATTTTCACAGGCGTGCACTACATTTGTCGGACAAAACTACGGTGCAGGACAAATCAAACGCTGTCGAAAAACACTTATACTTAGTTTGGTCGAGGACGCAATTGCCACAGGCACTGTAATTTTGCTGGTGCTTTTCTCGGGCAAGCTGCTGTTATCGATATTCAACAGCGACCCCGAAGTTATCGACATAGGTTATACACGATTGATAATGATTTTTTCATCGTACACTTTTACCATGTTGTACGACGTTATGTCAGGATACCTGCGTGGATTCGGCATATCTCTTGCTCCTGCAATTTTGACAACGATAGGAGTTTGCGGCGTCAGAATTTGTTGGATTCAGGCGGTGTTCCCTCACAGCAGAACTTTTGAAACAATTATGACGGCTTATCCGATAAGCCTTTCCGCAACTGCTGTTATGATTTTCATAGCCTTGCTTTTGTACAGACCGTCTCATCGGCTTGCAAAAAAGCAAACGGATAAATTATAAACGCATAAAACCAGCCCGACTCATTATAATACTGTCAGGTTGAATTATAATAAAACTATAAT
>CALZCU010000222.1 GCA_945632055.1 uncultured Ruminococcus sp.
TTTCTCCCTAAGCTACGCTTTTTGTTATGCGATTATTCTGTCAGCTCACACGGGTAAATTTCAAATTTATTCCTTTTCCGTTGCTTGTGAGCGCAATTGTATCGGAAGCGGAACTGTATGTTCCCATTGCCTTATCATTTTCGCCGGGTGTTTCTTCCTTGGTTTCGCCTGTCTTTTTATTTGTTGTTGTTACGCTCTGCGCCGTCATTGTTACGGCTCCTGCGCTGTCAATGGTGTATGTTCCGCTTGCTATACTGCTTTCCTCGTCCGTTTCCATTGTCATTGTAAAGGTTGAGTCGCCGTTAATAATCAAGCTGTAATTTGTTTTGTTATCTGTAGCCTGCCACATTCCGACTGCTCCGACATTCTGCGGTTCTGTTGTTGCCTGCACTGCCGTTGTCTGCTGTTGCGCAGCGGTTGTGCCCTGTGCGGCTGTTGTTTCCTGATTACTGCTTTGCTCCGAGCCACAGGCGGCAAGACTGCCAACCAGAATTGTCGACATAAGAACTGCAATTAATACCTTTTTCATTTTTGACATCTCCTGTCCTTTATTTTTGTAATACTACGATATAATTATATTTCATTATTCGCTTAATTTCAACATATTTTTAAAATCTCTTGTCTGTTGTTGAACTCTGAAAGAATACAGAAAATCTGATATTGATTTTATTTGATAAACTACCGAAATTCTCGTTGAAATCGTGCAGTATTTTTGCTATAATGGAAACAATAATTATTGCACGAAAGGGAGGTGCGGAGATGGCAATTAAAGACTATCTGATTATGTCGGGAAATCATACGGTTGCGAAATGGGAAAACGGAATTTTAACCGTACTCAACGAGAGCCTGCTTCCGCTGTATCTCAGGCGAATCAGCAATGCCGATTTGTGGCTCGAAACAAGAGCCATTGACTCTCACCGCACCAACTCACGACTGCTCAAAAAGGCTCTTCGTCTCAAGGAGAAGGACAATTTGTCAACTGTAATGCACATCAACGGCGCTACCATTACCGACAACTATTGGATAAAGCCGCTCGACAGCGGGCTTTGCTATGATGATGTGAAATTCAGTGACGATTACTTTTCAAAATTGGCACTGAAAGGCACTTACGGCAACTTCAACAAAGCCGCACGCAGGGGAGATACAAAAACTCCCGAGCTGACCAATGTCGGAAGCTTTGAGAAGTGCTGGAAGCTCAAGGACGGCAGGTGGTGGCTTATTAAACAGGCTACCCACGCAGAGCAGTTCTCGGAGCTTTTCACCTGCAAATTCGGCGAAGCACTCGGAATGAATATGGCTGTGTACGAGCGTGGAAGCAACTGCACAAAATCTCTTGATTTTACAGACAGCGCAAGCGTAAACTTTGAGCCTGCATCAGCATTTATGGGCGATAACGAGGATTACGAGGATGTTGCGGAAAAGCTGGAGGAAATTTGTCCTCAGGCGATTCCCGATTATGTCCGTATGATTTTTCTGGACACCATTCTTGTAAATCCTGACAGGCACACCGTCAATTTCGGTTTATTAAGAGATGTTGAAACAGGCGAGCTTCTCGGACTTGCACCGATTTTCGACCACAATATGTCGCTGATTTCAATGGGATACCCCAATCTCCCGAAAAAAAGTGATGTGCTTATCGGCTGTTTTAACGCTCTGCTGTCCGACCGACCTGAGTACAGGAAGTTTCTCCCAAAGGTGAACGAGGAAATTATCCGCTCAACATTGGACGGACTTCATATGCGTGTGCGGAAGAAGTACATTACAGAGTTGATTATGAGCAGGTATAAAATGATTGACATCTGATTTGTGAATATGGCTCGACGGTGTAAGCTCCAACGCTTGCCCGACCGTTTTCGAGCAATCTCCTATAAGGCAAAAAAGGCATATCCGAAAAGCGCAGTGCTTTTGGATATGCCCTTGTTTTTTACTTATTATTTTATCTGTCCTCAAGCGGAACATAATTTTTCATATTGGAAATGCTCATATATGCAGGACGGATAATCTTGCCTGCGTTCACAAGCTCCTCAAGTCTGTGTGCGCTCCAGCCTGCAATACGGGCTGTTGCAAACAGAGGTGTGTAAAGCTCGCACGGAATTTTGAGCATACTGTAGAGCAATCCGCTGTAGAAATCTACATTTGATGCAACGCCCTTGTAGATTTTTCTCTTCCTGCCGATAACCTCAGGAGCAAGATTTTCAACCTTTTCATAGAGCTTGAACTCCTTTTCGTAGCCCTCTGCCTCGGCAAGCATCTTGACCGAGCCTTTCAGGATTTTCTGACGGGGGTCGGAAATTGTATAAACAGCGTGTCCCATTCCGTAGATAAGTCCCTTTTTGTCGAAAGCCTGCTTGTCAAGGAGCTTTTCGAGATATGCGGAAATCTCCTCGTCGTCGTCCCAATCCTTGACGCACTCCTTCATATCCTCAAACATATAGAACACCTTAACATTTGCGCCGCCGTGCTTGGGTCCCTTGAGTGAAGCCAGAGCCGCTGCAATTGCAGAATAGGTGTCTGTTCCCGATGAGGTTACAACATGGGTTGTAAAGGTGGAGTTGTTACCGCCGCCGTGCTCCATATGGAGAATAAGCGCCATATCAAGAACCTTTGCCTCAAGCGATGTATATTTTCTGTCGGGACGGAGCAAGGAAAGAATAACCTCAGCCGTTGACATGGTCGGCTCTGCACGGTGAATATAAAGGCTCTTATCACGGAGATAATGGTTATATGCGTGATAGCCGTAAACAGAAAGCATCGGGAAAACCGAAATAAGCTGAATACACTGGCGGAGAACATTATCAACAGATGTATCATTCGGGTTATCGTCATAACAGAACAATGTAAGAACACTTCTTGCAATAGAGTTCATCATATCCTCACTCGGTGCTTTAAGAATAACATCACGCACAAAGTTCTGCGGCAAGGTTCTGTACTTTACGAGTAAATCCTTAAAATCCTTAAGCTGAGCGGCATTTGGCATTTCACCAAAGAGAAGAAGATACACAACCTCTTCAAAGCCGAATCGGTCATCCTCAAGGATTCCGCCGACAATATCATTCACATTATATCCACGATAATACAGCTCACCGTCGCAGGGAACAAGTTTTCCGTCA
>CALZCU010000223.1 GCA_945632055.1 uncultured Ruminococcus sp.
ACAACCGTGACCAGGACAAGATGAATGTTGCAAGAAGAACCTGCGGCTACATCGGCACACAGTTCTGGAATCAGGGCAGAACTCAGGAAATCAAGGAAAGGGTGCTCCACCTCTGATGAATTACGGAGAAATAAAAACCTGTGACATCGCAAACGGAGAGGGAGTAAGAATCTCCCTTTTCGTTTCAGGCTGTACCCACCACTGCAAAAACTGCTTTAATCCCGAAACCTGGAGCTTTGACTACGGCAGGCCCTTCACAAAGGACACCGAGGACTATATAATAAGCTGTCTTGCTCCCGATTACATCGACGGCTTGTCGCTGCTCGGCGGAGAGCCGTTTGAGCCGCAAAATCAGAGCGTTCTGCTCCCATTCTTGCGCAGGGTGAAAAGGGAGCTTCCGAACAAGACAATCTGGTGCTACACAGGCTATCTGTTTGACAGAGAGCTATTAAGCGAAAGCCGTGCAAGATGCGAGCATACAGACGAAATGCTTTCACTGATTGATGTTCTTGTTGACGGAGAGTTTGTGCAGGATTTGTACGACATCAGCCTTTCGTTCCGAGGTTCATCGAATCAAAGGATTATTGATGTAAAAAAATCGCTTGAAGCAAACAGGGTTATGCTTTACAGCCTTGCAAGCGAACAGATTAACAGATTGTAGAATAAAGCGGCAATCAGTCACCGTTGCCAGAAATTTCAGGGGATTGTCCAATCGGATAATCCCCTTATTTATAATACAGGCATTGCGGAGGATACGCTATGTTAGTGTCAATAACAAAAATAATCATCTCAATAATACTGCCCGTTCTGTTTTCGTTTCTGCTTTACAACGCACAGCGGCGCACCTCATTCAGAAAAATCCCCTATTGGGCAGGACAGCTCATCATCGGCGTAATCTTCGGCGGAATTGCAGTTATTTCAACCGAGCTGTCGACCGACATCGGAGGTGCGCTTATAAATGTCCGTGACGCCGCACCACTGTCTGCCGGAATAATTTTCGGAGGTCCTGCCGGAATAATCGCAGGCATAATCGGCGGAGTTGGCCGGTTCTTCACCTCATTCTGGGGCGTGGGAGAGTTTACACGGCTCGCCTGCTCAATAGCCACTTTGCTGTCGGGCTTCTTTGCTGCAATTATGCGACGATTTCTTTTTGACAGCAAACGACCGACGATATTTTACGGACTTATTCTGGGCATAATAACCGAAGTGTTCCATATGCTTCTAATCTTCCTGACAAACCTTGATGATATTTATGGAGCATTCTATTATGTTCAGAGCTGCACATTTGTTATGATTATGGCAAACAGCACAGCAGTTGTATTGTCAATGCTTGTGACATATCCGATTGGCATAAAAAAGTCGAGTGCCTCGACACGCAATTCGAGCAGGCAGGCTGATATTAACAAGCCTTCTCTGCCCGACCGTTTTCAAGCAATTTCCCATAAGGAAAAAAATTCGAGTGCCTCGACACGCAATTCGAGCAGGCAGGCTGATATTAATAAGCCTTCTCTGCCCGACCATTTTCAAGCAATTTCCTATAAGTTTAAAAAAAAAGAAAAAAGCATTTCTCAGAGCTTTCAGAGGTATCTGCTGATAAGCGTAATAATTGCCTTTTCGGTAACAGGCTTTTTCACATTTATGTTGCAGTCGCATATAGGCATTGAGGATATCGACCGCCTTTTAAAGATAAACCTGACTGACGCTGAAATTTCTCTGAGCGAAAAAGTAAATTACGATTATTCCGATATTTATACCAAAGAACAGCTGTCTATGCCCGAAATTATACACCTGATAAAGGAATTGAAAAATGGAGACCTGGAAACCTTTGCTAAGAATTGGCATATCGGGTACAACGGCTGTGTAATGCTGATTGATGACAAGGGAATGATTGTCAGCGACCGTGACGGTCACAACGATAAAATCTTTTCCGATGAAAGCGCAGGTCTTGATTTAAGCTCAATTGAGCAGAATTCCGTATTTCTTACCGAAATTCACGGAGTAAACTCCTACTGCATATATCGCAAAAGCAACGGCTACTATATTCTTGTATCCATACCCGAAAGCGAAATGCTCCTCACAAGAAATATCTCAGTCTACAACACTGTATTTATGGAACTGATAATCTTCTTTGCAATGTTTGTTCTGATATATATACTTATCAAAAAAATTGCAGTTGATAAAATAAAAAGCATAAATTCTTCTCTTGCAAAAATCACAAACGGCGACCTGAACGAAAAGGTCAGCGTTCGGACAAATAAAGAATTTTCCAAGCTGTCGGACGATATTAACGCAACGGTGGACACCTTGAAGCACTACATTGACGAAGCCAATGCCAGAATCGACAGCGAGCTTGAATTTGCAAAGAGGATTCAGCTTTCTGCTCTCCCCTCGATTTTTCCGCCATATCCAAGCCGAACGGACTTTGATATTTTTGCGTCTATGAATGCCGCAAAGGAGGTCGGCGGAGATTTTTATGATTTCTATCTGCTCGGCAACGACCGTCTTGCAATTCTGATTGCCGATGTTTCGGGCAAAGGAATACCTGCCGCCCTGTTTATGATGAAAGCCAAGGCAATCATCAAAAGCCTTGTTGAAAGCGGTCTTGGTGCTTGTGAAGCGCTGACACAGGCAAACAAACAGCTCTGCGAAAACAACACTGCGCTTATGTTTGTTACGGTGTGGCTCGGTATACTCGACCTCAAGACAGGAACACTGAGCTATTCAAACGCAGGGCACAATCCTCCTGCATTGCATCATAACGGCGGAGAGTTTGAATACCTCAGCACAAAGGCAAATTTCGTTCTCGGCGGAATGGATTTTATAGCTTACAAGCCGTATGAATTACAGCTTGCGCCCGGAGATGAAATTTACCTCTACACTGACGGAGTAACCGAAGCCGCCGACAATGAAAACAGGCTTTTCGGAGATGCAAGACTGCTTGAAAGTCTTAATTCCAATAAAAATCTCAGCGTTAAGGAGCTTTGCGAAGCAGTGAAAAAAGATGTTGACAAATTCTCCTCAGGTGCACCTCAGACCGACGATATAACAATGCTCGCTGTCAGAATAAATCATATAAAGTCGGAGAACTGCATTTCAATCAG
>CALZCU010000224.1 GCA_945632055.1 uncultured Ruminococcus sp.
AGAACACAAGGCTTGTAATCTGCACCCACGCTTCAAATGTGTTCGGTGTCAGGCTGCCTGTTGAGAGAATTGCCGCAATGTGCAGAATATACGGAATTTTATTCTGCGTTGATGCGGCACAGACAGTGGGAGTGGCTCAATTTTCATTAAAGGACAGCTGTATTGACTTCCTCTGTACCGCTGGACACAAGGGACTTTACGGACCAATGGGTACGGGTATTCTGGCTATCAATACCGATGAACTGCCCGAAAGTCTGATTCAGGGCGGAACGGGGAGCTTTTCTTCCGAAAGAGAACAGCCTGCAATTCTGCCCGACAGATTCGAGAGCGGAACGCCTAATCTTCCCGGAATTGCAGGACTGAACGAGGGAATTAAGTTTGTAATGCACAGAACCCCCGAAGCAATTGAAAGGCACGAAATTCTTCTTGCAAAAAGACTGCACAACAGACTTTCGCAAATCAACGGCGTTAAGCTGTATACAGCCGAGCCGACACAAAGAAGCAGTATGCCTGTAATCTCCTTTAATATTGAGGGGCTTGACAGCGAGGAAACCGCCGCAATACTCAACAAACGCTTTGATATTGCGCTCAGGGCAGGGCTTCACTGCGCACCGCTTGCACACGAATTTTTCGGCACCGATAAAAGCGGAACGGTCAGAGCCGTTATGTCGGTATTTTCAAATTTAAGTCAGATAAATTATTTAGCCTCATCGGTTGAAACAATAAATAACTTCAAAAAAGAATTTAAAAAGGTTGCAATTGATATTTAGATTGTGTTAGAATATATGTAGATAATAGCGTACAAGGCTTTTGGGCGTTTTAACTTCTAAAACGCCCGTTTTGTACGGGAATATTCAGGAAGAGGAGGAAAAGAGTTGGAAATATTCAACAGCATTTGGTCTATAATAAAAACAATTCAGATTCGTGACATTGTTGATATTCTTGCTATAGCACTTGTTATTTTCGGTCTCTTCAAGCTAATCAGAGAAACCCGTGCCGTTCAGCTTCTTAAGGGCATATTGGTGCTTTTTATAATTTATGCCGTTTCATCGCTTTGGGGACTTACTATGCTTTCCTCACTCCTGCGGACATTCTTTGAAGCGTCGGTTATTATCATTGTCATTATTTTCCAGCCCGAGCTTAGAAAGGCTTTGGAGCAGATGGGCAGAAATAATACATACAGTAAATATATCAAATTACTGTCAAAGCACAGAAAGAGCGATGAGTGGAAAAAGGCTGTGAGGAAGTCCATTGTCGATGCGGCTGATACCTCGCTTCTGTTTTCAAGGTCAAAAACAGGTGCGCTCCTTGTTTTCGAGCGTGAAACAATGCTTTCCGACATTGCGGCAACAGGCACAGTGCTTGACGCTGAAACCTCGGTCGCCCTTTTCGGAAACATATTTTTCAACAAAGCTCCGCTTCACGACGGCGCAAGCATAATCCGTGACGGAAAGCTCTTTGCGGCAGGCTGTATATTGCCTCTGACCGACAACAAGAGCGTTGACATTAACCTCGGCACAAGGCACAGAGCCGCTCTCGGAATCAGTGAGCAGAGCGATGCAGTTGTGCTTGTTGTCAGCGAGGAAACAGGCATAATTTCTCTTGCAATCAACGGCGTTCTTTTGAGAGATTTTACAAGAGAGGCGCTTATTGACAAGCTTGAGGAATTACTGATTGAGGATTATTCCGACGAAGACGAGAAGAAATCTTCACGCAAAAATGATGATAAGAAAGCGTCAAAGGAAAAGGGGAGGTCAAGCAACTGATGAAAGACAGATTTTCCCTTAATAAGCTGATGCAGAATAATAAGTTCATTTTCGTTGTAGCAGTACTGATATCCGTTTCGTTGTGGCTTTATTCAAGCCTCGGTACAACTAACGATACCAGCGTAACGATTAATAATATTCCTATTCAGATTGAGCTGTCCGATGAAGCCAGAGATAACGGCTTGCAGGTTTTTTCAGGAAACAAACAAACGGCTTCTGTCACCGTCACAGGCAACAGAGTTGTCTTAGGCTCTGTCAAGGAGTCCGATGTTACTGTGACTGCGGCGGCAAATTCAGTCAATTCCGCAGGAAGCTACAATCTTCCTGTTTCAGCGGCAAAAACCAATCCATCATCAACATTTCAGATTTCTTCTGCGGTAACGCCGTCAACAATCAGCGTTGTAATCGACTATTTCCGTGAAAGCTCCTTCCAGATTCAGGACAACCATATTGTCTATAGGGTTGCCGACGGATATTACGGATTCACCTCGCTGTCGTCAAAATCAGTAGTAATTTCCGGACCTCAGACCGAAATTTCAAAGATTGACAAGGTGTATGCTATTGCAGAAATAAACGGAACGCTGACCGATTCCGTTTCGGTCGACGCAGAGCTTGCATTGTATGACAAAAATGACAATAAGCTCTCAACCGACCTTTTCACAATGGATGTGAGCAAGGTTAAGGTCAATGTATCGGTTCTTCCCGAAAAGACGGTTGAGGTCAAGCCAACATTCATCAATAAGCCTGAAGGCTTGGAAATTACGGAGGATATGATTTCAATTGAGCCGTCAACAATCCTCCTTGCTGGACCGAAGGATATTCTTGACAAGACAACTGAGGTAAAGCTTGAGCCGATTGACTTCTTAACGCTTGACGCTGAGGAAAAGACATATGATGCGCTTGGAATTGATATTCCGACTGACTGCAAGAATCTTAGCAACTCAACTTCGGCAAAGGTAACCCTTGATTTGAGCGGTCTGACAAGCAAAAACTTTACTGTTGATAAGTTTACCGTTGAGGGACTTTCCGATAAGTACGATGCACAGGTAACTCAGAAGAGCATTACGGTTACCGTTGTCGGAACGAAGAAGGAGATAGAGAAGCTCAGCTCCTCCGATATTGTGGCTGTAATTAATACTTCAGATGCAAGCGGCACAACAGGCTCGGTGCAGATGTCCGTAACCTTTAAGTTATCGGGAACAAAGAGCTGTTGGGTTTCGGGAAAATACAAAGCAAACCTGACAATTACCGAAAAATAAAATATTTATTTGAAAAAGTAGGAACAAAAAATTAATAATAGTCAACTTTTATGATATAGCCAAGCC
>CALZCU010000225.1 GCA_945632055.1 uncultured Ruminococcus sp.
GGTAGCGGGTTCGAGCCCCGTCATCCGCTCCATAAATAAGAAAAAACAGGTTCCAACGGAGCCTGTTTTTTTACAAGCAAGCGGATTACGGGACTCGAAGGCGAGCGTTAAGAAAACAGTCCGGTGGACTGTTTTTAGCGAGAGCGCAGATGAACGCATAATTTCGCAACACGCCGCAACAGACGAGGCAGATGTTTTCTGTATTGTGGCGCGCCAAGCCTCATTCTTCGGAATGAGGCTTTTTAATATAATACATAATTATTGCGCCGGAAGAGACTCGAAGGCGAGCGGCGGTGTGCCACCGCTGGCAATTCGGGCAGACAGTTCGGTTTGTAAAATCAACAACGCTGTGCCGACCGTGAAGCAAAGCATAAAATCCAATCTCGTAGGGACACGGCGTGCCGTGTCCGCTGGTGTGCCACCACAGGCAATTCGGGCAGACAGCTTGAACGGAAAAAACAGCATCGGTTGCCCGAATTAGAGGTTTAAAATAATATATGTAGGGAATGGTCTTGACCATTCCGAAAAATTACGGCAATACTGCAAAATCGGGTTAAGCAGTATTGCCGTTAAATTATAAATTGAATTTTAATTAATCAAAGCATTGAAATGCCGTAGCTGTTTACAAGAGCTTCGATTTTTTCTCCTCTTTCGCAGAGAGGGCAGTGGTGGGAGTTGTAGCTTTCGTAGTCGCCGAGGTCATTCGGATTGAATATTGATGAAACGGGGTATCCCTCGCACTGTTCAACAGTGGCGAAAATTGCAGATACGCCAACAACTGTTCCGCCGTAATAATTTACAGCGTCAATAGCCGCCTGAGCCGTCTTGCCTGTTGTTACCGATGCCGCAAGCACAAGAACATGCTTTCCTGCAATCATAGGAGTGAGGTTATCTCTGAACATAATCTGACCGCCTGCAAGATATTCGGGCGATACAACATAAATTGTCTGGTGAGCGTTCATATTGACAAAATCCTCTTTTGTCAGCTCGTCGGCAACGCAAGCACCTATAACCTCTGTTCCGTCAACGCAGAGAATAGTATCGACAATTGTATTCGCTCTGTAGGTGGAAACAAGCTCCTTTGCAACAGCCTTTGCCTCGGAAAGTCGTGTTTTCTGAGTGGTAACATCTATAAAGTAATTAGTGTGGCTGTGAGAGGTTGCAAAGTGTCCCTTGGCAACACGCAGGAATACATTTTTATTTTTCGTTCTTATTTTGTAAAGCTGAGCCATATTGTAGGCCTCCTTTGAGGGTGTGCAATAAAATGTTTTTACTGTAACTATTATTTTACACTATATTGACTAAAAAATCAATAACTTTATCAGCATTAATATATATAATTAGCAAGAAAATTATAAATCAGGGAATAACAGCACATTTTCCTGATTGCAAGAATAAAATGCTTGCATAAAACACTAAGGTTTGGTATAATCAAAATATATACGCTGACAAACAATGCAGTGGGGTATTATGATGAAATCAGAAAAAATCATTAAAACAGCGGTTTGCTTTTTTGTTATACTGATAATAGCTTCCTTAGGCGCTTTTTCTGTTTTTGCAGATAACGAGGATGTTCCGTCTGTGGATATTGATATTCCGACCGAAGCTCCCATTGAAACCGAGCCGGTCTATACCGATCCGGAAATAACGATACCGCCTCAGACCGAGGCACCAACGGAGCCATCTTACGAAACTCAGCCGCCCACAGAAGTGACTACGCAAAATCAGGCGGCGGTTGAAACCGAACCGCAGGAGCCTGAAACTCAGGCACCCACGCAGGTGCAGAATGTTGAGGAAAAAACTCAGCCGCTTACGCTTGCCCAGACTCCTACGGTTGAGAAAACGGTCAGCAAAAAGAAGTATTCCACAAATGCAGCGGCAGGAATTGTGTCGTGGATAAGTGTGGGAATCGGACTGCTTGTTGCCTCAATTGTCCTTCTCAGCACAAAAATCAGCGGCAGAAGGGCGTCGGGCAGAAGAGTATGAGCAAGTTGAAAATCGGCTCTGCTGTGCTGAAATCCCGTGCTGTTCTTGCGCCGATGGCAGGAGTGAGCGACAGGGCATACAGAGAGCTTTGTATGCGCTTTGGTGCAGGCTGCTGCTTCAGCGAAATGGTAAGCTCAAAGGCGCTTTCCTTTAACAGCAAAAAAAGCGAGGAGCTAATGGATATTTCCGAAACTGAACGCCCCTGCGGTATTCAGATTTTCGGAGATGAGCCACGCTGTATGGCTGATGCGGCTCGCAGAGCAATGGAAAACAAACCTGATTTTATCGATATAAATATGGGCTGTCCTGCTCCGAAAATCAGCTCAAACGGCAGCGGCAGTGCGCTGATGAGAAATCCTCAGCTTTGCGGAGAAATTGTCAGAGAGGTTGTAAAAACCTCCGATGTGCCTGTTACGGTCAAAATCCGAAAGGGCTGGGACGATGAAAACGCAAATGCGGTTGAGGTTGCAAAAATCTGCGAACAGGCAGGAGCCTGTGCAGTCACCGTTCACGGCAGAACAAGAATGCAGTACTACAAGCCGCCTGTTGACTATGAAATTATAAGGGCGGTCAGGAATGCAGTTGATATTCCCGTAATCGCAAACGGCGACATCGACAGCGCTGAAAAGGCAAAGCAGGTTATTGAAGCGACAGGCTGTGACATAGTTATGGTCGGCAGGGCAACTCTCGGCAATCCGTGGATTTTTTCGCAGATTAATTCGTATCTCGAAAATCCCGAAAGGCCGCTTTATTATCCCACGCTTGAGGAAAAGCTCGATATAATGGTTGAGCATATTGAAAAAATGGTTGAATACAAGGGCGAGCATATGGCTCTTTTACAGGCAAGAAAGCTTGTTGTCGGCTATTTTAAGGGTATGAAGGGAGCGGCTGCTCTGCGGAATGAAGCAGGCAGAATTTCATCGCTCAATGATTTATATGTATTAAAGGATAAGGCATTAAGGAAACACTGATTAAATCACACTGAGAGTTGTTTGCACATCTTGCTTGCATATTTTCCGCCAGATAGCCCAAAAAATCCTCGTAATGCGCCAGCATTACTGCGGTTTATTTGTCCAATCTGACGAAAAATCTGACGGCGCAATAT
>CALZCU010000226.1 GCA_945632055.1 uncultured Ruminococcus sp.
TTCAGGATAGGCATGGGCAGGTAACATTTCACCATGAGTATATATATTTATACCCTTTCCTTCTGTTTGCTCTAGCAATAACTGAAGGTCTCTTAAATCGTGTCCTGAGATAACTATAAACGGACCTTTCTCGATAGTAAGAGAAACCTCTGTCGGCACGGGATTTCCGTAGGCTTCCGTATTAGCCTTGTCAAGCATAGCCATACATTTAAAATTGACCTCGCCTGTCTTTAAAACAAGCTCAAGCCATTCATCTGCACTTTTCTTTTCGCCCAGAGCATACAGTGCCTCATAGAAAAAGCCGTTTATTTCGCTGTCGGTTTTGCCGAGAATAAACGAATGATAAGCATAAGCCGCCATTCCTTTTATTCCGAACAGTATCAGCGATTTCAGCGAACGGATGTCCTCGTGTTCGTCCCAGATATTTTCCATATCATAATCTTCAAATTTTTCGCTGTTGATTCTGCCCTTTTCAGTTTCAATTTCGGTCTTTATCTGCTTGATTGTCACATTGTTGAAATTAACATTTGTGAGTGTGGTAAAAAGTCCTTTCATCACAAGCTCGTCGGTGTGAGCTGTCGGCTTGCCTGATTTTGCCGCTCTTGCAAGTCCGATAAGCGCTCCCACAAGCTCGTCCTGATAATTTGCGGTATCGGCTTTTTTACCGCAGACTCCTGCTTTGCCCTCGCAGGCTTTATTGTGAGCAGTCTGCTGACACTGAAAACAAAACATATCCTTCATTTGCTGCCTCCAAATTTCAAAACAGTAAGATTAATCTTCCACTTCAATTGCATCTACCGGACAGCTGTCAGCCGCCTCCTGTACTAATTCCTCTTGTTCTTCGGAAATATCAGAACTTGCTGTTGCGACTCCTTCGTCTGTCATAGTAAATACCTGTGGGCAAATGCTGTTGCACAACCCACATCCAATGCAATTTTCGTTTACTTTGGCATTCATAAATACACCTGCTCTCACCTTAAGTCAACACTACACACTTATAATGCGGTATTGCCTTATTTTTCAATAATTTCTCCGTTTGTCGATATGGTCACAACCTGCCACGGAATAAACTTACCGCTATTTAGCAAGGCTCGTTTTACTGCATTTTCAATTCCGCCGCAGCAAGGAACTTCCATACGCACAACGGTCACGCTTTTTATGTTATTGTTTGCAATAATTTCAGTAAGCTTTTTGCTGTAATCGACCTCATCAAGCTTCGGACAACCGACAAGCGTTATTCGGTTACGGATAAATTTTTCGTGAAAATTCCCGTACGCATACGCTGTACAATCTGCCGCAACAAGCAGATTTGCATTATCAAAATAAGGAGCGTTTACAGGCACAAGCTTAATCTGCACCGGCCATTGAGAAAGTCGGCTTACTGACGGCTGATTCTTTGAAACAGCACTGCTGTTTTCCGTTCTGTTTATTGTTCTTGACTGACTTCCCGGACAACCGCAGGGAAGTTTATCCGCCTGTTTTTTAAGCTGAGCTTGCTTTACCGCTTCTTCATCATAGGCGGCCGCCTCTCGCTCTACAAAGGAAATTGCTCCTGTAGGGCAGGTCGGCAGACAATCACCCAAGCCGTCACAGTAATCATCTCTGAGCAATTTTGCCTTACCGCCTATCATACCGATAGCACCCTCGTGACAGGCTGTTGCGCAAGCACCGCAGCCATTGCATTTTTCTTCGTCAATTTCTATTATTCTTCTAATCATAGATATTTATCCTCCGATTTTTTAATTTATTCAAAATCAAATTTCCGAATTGATTTTGTGTATTAATAATAATATAATAAAAAGTAAAAGTATGTGGTTATAACCACAGAATTGAGGAAACTATGGATTTTACATTTATTTCAAAAACTGCACTTTTCAGAGGGTGTCGTGAAAAAGACATTGCGCATATGGCGAAGCATTTAGACTTCAAAACGGTGTGTTACAAGAAAAAAGATGTAATTCTCAGCAACGGCGATACTGTTACCGATATAGGACTTGTGCTGTCCGGAAGCGTTCAGATTGGGCACAACGATTTTTTCGGCAACAAAAGTATTCTTGCGATTGTTGAAAAAGGCGGTGTTTTTGCAGAAGCGTACGCCTGTATTCAGAACGAACCGCTGATGATTGATGTTACAGCTAACGATGACTGCGAGATTTTGTTTATAAGCGTATCAAAGCTTTTTGAGCCATGCTCCCAATGTGACAGCACAAACAGGCTTATACAAAATCTTGTTCTGATTGGCGCACAGAAAAATCTACAGCTTTCAAAGCACAGTATTCATACAACGCCAAAAACAATACGAGGCCGGCTGATGTCCTACTTCTCTGAACAGATTTCTGCACAGAACAGCAATATAATCACCATTCCTTTTGACCGTCAACAGCTTGCGGATTATTTGAATTTAGACAGAAGTGCATTGTCCAAGGAACTCATAAAAATGAAAAAGGACGGTTTGATTGAATATCACAAAAATGTGTTTGAAATAACAGTTCCTTAATAAATTTCTTTAACAAAGTGCCTGTGGCGACACTCAAAATCAACTCAATACCGCAAAAAATCCGAGCTATGAAATCATAGTTCGGACTTTGCTGTCTGTTTTGCAAAATAATTAAGTCGTGTAATTACGGTTATTTTCTGCGTTTCATACTTCCCTGTGCCTCATTGTCAATAACTCTTGAGGTGCGCTCGGATGATACGGAGCTTAAGGTTTCGTCAATTATTTCGTCAAGCGTTGCGGCGGTTGACTCTATGCCGCCTGTAAGCGGATAACAGCCGAGCGTTCTGAAACGCACCTGACATCGGAACTGCTGTTGCAGAGGATTTAACAGGAGCGAAAATCGACAGCAACAAGGTTCTCATTTCAGCAGGAGAGGACGGCGGCTGTCCTGTTGCGGTGGGTTTCAGAGCGAAGAAGTCAAACGGCAAATACCGCTACTTTTGGCTTTACAGAGTTAAATTCGGTATTCCTGCAACGAACCTCACCACAAAGGGCGAAAGCATAGAGTTTTCCACTCCGTCAATCGAGGGTACTGTTACAAGGAGAAACAAGCCTGACACACAGGGCAAGCACCCGTG
>CALZCU010000227.1 GCA_945632055.1 uncultured Ruminococcus sp.
CCTTCGTCTAAAACGACATACTCGTCATAGGAATGATTATTCAAAAAGCTCCCCCCTGAATATATTTAAACATATTGAAATATAGGTTAATGATATACAAATTCATTGTAAAATACATTGTACTATAAAGTTCTTAAAAAATAAAGTGGTAAAATACAAATATTAATGTAAACTTTTTTCAAATTTTTGTTAAATAAAAATAAGACTCTTTCATTCAGGCCTATAAAGCGATAAACCCACTTGCTGTCGGGGAATATAACCGATAGGAATAAACAAATTACACGGTTAAATTCATATCTTTTGTAAAAATAAATGTTGAAATCAGGCAAATTTGTAGTTATAATAAGTATATTGGAAAATACAATATACCGAAAGTTCATTTTACGGAGAAATATTATGAGGATTCTTATATTTACTGCTTCCACAGGCGGCGGACACAAGCGTGCCGCTGCTGCCATTGAAGCAAAAATAAAATCAATCAGCCCCGAAACCGAAATAAAGGTTGTTGACGCAATGAAGGCAATCGGCAAGGTGTACGACAAAACCGTTTGCGGCGGCTATCATTTTATGGCTACAAAAATTCCCAAGGTTTACGGAAAGTGCTACCGAATAACCGACAGGAAAAACCTTGTTTACAAGGCTGTGATGAGCTCAAACACGATGATGGCTAAAAAGCTTCTGGAAACGATTGACGAGTATTCGCCTGATATTGTAATCATCTGCCACCCGTTTGTGACAACAATGATTTCAAAGCTCCGCCGTCAGGGTAAGACCAATGTGAAGGCAATAAGTCTTATCACCGACTATGACGCACATCGTACATATATTGTGCCAAAGATTGACGCATATGTTCTTGCAGAACCGCAGATGGCTGACAAGCTGATTAACACCTACGGTGTTGATGAGAAAATAATCTATCCGCTTGGAATACCGATTTTTGACAGCTTTACACAGCCGTTCTCAAAGGAGGAAATCTGCAAAAGAGAGGGACTTGACCCCAATGTACCCACAGTTCTGCTTATGGCAGGCTCCTTCGGCGTTACGGGAGTTCTTGATTTTTACAAAAGCCTTGCAGAAAAGGGTAAGGATTTGCAGTTCATAGTGATTACAGGCAGAAACATAAAGCTGTTCGGTCATCTTGAAAAGCTGATTGACGATATGGGAATGCAGGACAATACAAAGCTGCTTTACTTCGTCAAGAATGTTCAGGACTATATGCACATTTCGGATTTGATTGTGACCAAGCCCGGCGGACTGACTGTCACCGAGAGCCTTGCCTGCGGACTTCCGCTTGCAGTTTACAGCGCATTTCCCGGTCAGGAGAGGGATAACGCAGACTTCCTTGTCAGAGAAAATGCCGCTGTTATGCTTGATTCAAAAAAGGGTGCTGAGCAGATTATCGATTTGCTTAATTCTCCCGAAAGGCTTGAAGAGATGAAAAAGAATTGCAGAAAGCTCTCAATTGCCGATTCTGCCGAAAATATTTTCAGGCTCGCTCAGAAAATATATTCGGAGAATGAATAGTCTTCTGCAAGCCGAACTATGATTTAGAAATTGAAAGGAAAAATATAAATGAAAAATTCAAGTACCTTAACACGCAATTCGATTGCCCTATTAATGTGTCTTATCCTTTCCGTTTGTACGCTCTGCGCCTGCGGTGACCCGTCGGATTTTTCTGACGGTGAAAAGCTCTCAAAGGGATATACACGAAGCACAGAGCCTACTCTGAACTACAACTACAATGACGGTGCAACCACTTCACCGATGTCGTATAACAACTACGCAGGCTCAATAACAAATTTTGAACTGCGTCTTTTCAGAAACTACTTTGCTCAGAAAGAGGACAAAACTGCTTCCTCTGTATTTAATCCGTCAGGAGTTGCACTTCAACTTTCGCTTTTGCTCAACGGTGCCTCGGGCGACACAAAGGACGAGCTTTCTCTAGCCCTCGGAAGCGACCTTACGGTTGAGAACATCAATCAATGCTCCTCGTACTTCAAGAGCCGTATGGAAGCGGTCAGCAAAAACGGCAACGGAGAGGTTGACGAGCTTTCGGGAAAAAAGAAGGAGGAAGGCAAGAGCGAATATGTAAAGCTCGGAACAAATATGTATTTTAACGACATATCCGATGTCAAGACAAGCTTTTTGCAGACCAACGCAAGCTACTACGGCGGCGATGTTTTCCGCTTTATGTTCTCAGATGAAAATGCCGTTTCAAAGGTAAACAAAAGCCTTTCGGATTTCAGTCCTAAAAATCCGTTTGAGCATTTTGACGAAAACGACTCTTTATTTACTGTTACAGCATCGGACATCAGCGACCTATGGCTTGACAGCTACACCAAGTCGGACATAAAGGAGGGCGGCTTTAATTCGGGCAACGGCAAGAAAACAGTGAGCTATATGACCTCGAACGAGTCGCTTATCAAAACTGAAAATGCACAGGGTGTGTTAAAATACACCGAAAAAAATCCGCTCAAGCTTATGCTTGTTATGCCTAACGAGGGTACTTCTCTTGAAGATTATGTTGCCGACTTCAACTATCTTGAGTTCTCAAATCTTTTGGACAGCATCGACATAACCAAAAAGGTTACGGCTGAAATTCCGCAGTTTTCAATTTCTGCCGAGCAGAAGCCTCTTGCGCTCTCTGATATAATTACAAAAAGCGGTCTGTATAGCCTTTTCACCGAAAATGCTTTGTTTAAGAATATGACTCACACCGATAATTTTACGCTCAACGAGATGTATCAGCTAACCCCTGCCTTCGGCATAAATGCTTCGGGCATAAACAGCAGTGCAGACATTGCAGAAAGCAGAGTCAAGGAGCTTGAAAAAACCGACAAAACTATTAAGTTTGACCGTCCGTTCATATTCATTCTGATTGACAATGAAAGCAATATTCCGCTTTATATCGGAACGGCAGACAACATTTAACAGCAACAAACAAAACGGACAGCCGACGCTGTCCGTTTCAGTTTGTCGAAAAAGTAGAAACAAAAAATAATAATAGTCAACTTTTATGATACAACCAAGCCTTCCCTTGAGGA
>CALZCU010000228.1 GCA_945632055.1 uncultured Ruminococcus sp.
GTTCTCGGCTTGAATGCGCCGCCTCTTAAAAATGTTGCGCCTGAGCTTTTAATCCTCTTTGCGACGTCAATAATCTGCTCCTCACTTTCAACCGAGCAGGGACCTGCCATAATGTGCAGACTTCCGCCGCCGATTGTTATCTCATCGTTGATTTTAATTTTTGTGTCATCGGGGTGGAACTTTCTGTTAGCCTTTTTGTACGGCTCCTGAACACGCTTTACGCTTTCAACAATGTCCTGAGCGTCAACATACTCAATGTCAACCTTTGTTGTGTCGCCGATTAAGCCGAGGACTGTTGACTGAACGCCGTCCCACTTGTTAACCTTAACGCCGTAGGAGTCCTTGAGCATCTGAGTGAATTTAATTAACTGTTCGTCAGAGGTAGACGGTTTTAAAACTATAATCATAATAAATCCCTTCTGTATTCATAAAATACACAATTATATATTTTACCACTTTAAAGCATTACAATCAATAGCATTAATCATATTTTTGCTTCCTTAACGGCTTCAATCACCGTAAACGCTGTTTTCATCGGAGTATTTTTTCCCGAAACAATAATATCGGCGGCATTTTTGTAGATGGGCAGTCTTTTTTCGTAAAGCTCCTGCATTGCCTTATCCTTGTCGGGACGCTGTAAAAGCGGTCTTACCTTATCGTTTCTAAGTCTGTATTTTATCACGCTGAGCGGAACATCAAGGAGCACAATTGTATCCTTTCCCTTAAAAACGCTTACATTTCTTTCAAATGTAAATGCTCCTCCGCCCGAGGCTATTATCAGTCCCTTAAGCTGAGAAAGCTCCTTGCAGGCATTATGCTCCATATCACGGAAGCCGTCCTCGCCGAATTTATCAAAAATCTCGGATACGGTAAGTCCTGCCTTATCCTCAATATATGAGTCCATATCAACAAATTTTTTGCCTGTTTTTCGTGCAATATTCCTGCCTACGGTCGACTTTCCGCAGCCCATAAAGCCGCAAAGCACTATATTATCCATTCTTGTACCCTCTTATCTGTTTTTAAGCTCCTCGGAAGCGTCAATGCAGAGCCTTGCAATATCGTTTTTATCATAAACAGAGCCGTCCCATTTTTCGTGAGCCACAACAGCCTGCCATACAAGCATTGACATTCCGCCCACAGCTCTTGCTCCGTTTGCAAGAGCCTTCTGAATCAGTACGGTTTCAAGCGGATTATAAACAGCGTCAAACACGCTTGCGCATCTGCCGATTACCTCGTCAGTCACAGGCTGAGCATCCGACTTTGGGAACATACCGATGGGAGTGGCATTTACAAGCACATCAATGTCGCCGCCAAGCTCGTCAATCAGGCAATAGCTTGTGCTTGCGCCCTTGACCGTATCGGAAATTTCTTTGCAAAGGAGCTTTGCAATTTCAACATCTTCTTTTCTTACTGCAAAAAGCAGAGGAAGTCCCTTAAGCACAACCTCATAAGCCATTGTACGGGCAACTCCGCCGCAGCCGAGGATTACAACTCTGCCGTGCAGCTTGATTTCTGCGGCTTCAAGAGCCTTTAAAAAGCCGTCGGGGTCGGTCGTGTAGCCGGTTGCAATTCCGTCAGAGTTTGCAACGGTGTTTACACTTCCGTACATTTTTGCCTTTTCATCAATTTTATCAAGCAGAGGAATAATATTCTGCTTGTGCGGAATTGTAATGTTGTAGCCGTCAAGTCCGGACAAAACGCTTTTGTATTCCTCGGAAAGCCTTTCGGGCGCAATATCAAGCTTTGTATACTCCGCTTCGATTCCCGAAAGAGCAAAAAGCCTGTTATGTATAAACGGTGACATTGTGTGACCGATAGGGTGGCCGATTACTGCAAATTTTTTTGTACTCACTGAATTTACCTCCGGGTTCTGTATTTTGCCTATGCAAATATCATTACAATAATTATTATTTATGCAAAATTAAGATTTTTTATATAAATTTCAAAATACATATTGACAAAGTATCAAAATATCAATAATATTATTGAAGTAAGGCAAACCAAATTTTGCTTTAACACCATTGTAGCATAAAATGTGTGCTTTTGTCCATAATTACAAACGAAAGTGCATAATAATTTTTTATGGGAGGAATTACTAATGGTATTAGAAAAAGTAAAGGCAATCCTTGCCGAGCAGTTCGATGTTGAAGAGGATAAGATTACTGCAGACACAGATTTGCAGGAGGACCTCGGTGCTGACTCTCTTGATGTGGTAGATTTACTTATGTCAATTGAGGACGAGTTTGAAGTTGAGGTTCCCGACGAGGAAATCGAAAACATCAAGACTGTAGGCGCACTTGTTTCCTACATCGAAGCAAATTCATAATTTTAAAAAGTTAAGGTCGGACAGCCGTTGTTTCGGTTAGTCCGACCTTTTTCTTTATATTATATATTGTTATTTCAAAAGCTCGTCAACTGAAATCCGCTCGATATAATCGGGAAAATCATTTTTTTCACTGCAGGCGGAAATCGTGTAGTCGGCAAAAGTCCAAGATTTAAAATAAAACCGTCTGCCGCCGTCCTCAACAGCATCTGAAAGGACATCGACAGACCTTGCGCTCCTGTGAAAGCCCTCGCCCAGACATTTGAGCAGGCTTTCTTTTTTTGTCCACAGCTTAAAAAATGAGCCTAACCTGTCCTGTGAGGACAAAATAAAGCTCATTTCATCATCGGTAAACACAATCCTGCCCGACTTTACTGCGTCAACAAAATGAAACCGCTCAATGTCACAGCCTGTTTCGCAGTCCGACAAAGCAAAAAGCACACAGCTTCCGCTGAGCGATATATTAAAAAATCGTCCGTTGTCAGCATAAGGCTTGCCGTATTCATTTTTTACAATCATTGAGTTGCCCAGAAAATGCCTTATAAGCAAGCCTGCCGCAATACAGCGTTTTTTGTCGTCGGCAAATCTGTAACGGTTTACCCTTTCTGCACGCTCGCCGTCAAGTAGCCTTGCATATTCGGTTTTAATGCCGCTGATATCGGCAAGAAAAAGCTTCATAAGAATATCTGCTCCGATTTATATCAGCCGACG